>JAHZJA010000268.1 GCA_022601155.1 Deltaproteobacteria bacterium
CGATCGAAGACAGGGCGGTCACGGTGGGCTCCAGGAGGCGGTAACAGGCTCAGAGCATGAGCAGCGGGGTGGCACGCAGCTCCACCGCCAACGGGTAGGCGAGGCCGTGCATCGCCATCTGATCGTCGTCGCGGGTGTTGAGCACCAACAGGTCCACCTGGTGCTCCGCGAGCAGACGCTTGTAGTCGGCCAAGTGGTTGCCCAGGCTCACCACCTCCTTCACCTTGACGCGGGCCCCCACCTCCTCGAGCTTGGTGCGACACGAGCGAATGTAGTCGTGGGGTTCCTTGAGCAGCTGCTCGCGGATTCGGACGCGTGCCACGTCGGTATCGATGGCCGGGATCTTGCCGATGACCTCGATGATGCGATCGAACGAGCGCTCGTCTTCCACGTGGGTCAGCAGCAGCTCGCCGTCGTTCTCGGCGATCTCCACCGCCCAGTTGACCAGTCGGTCGTCGCCCGCGAGGTGATCGGTGACGGCCATGACGCTGTCGGTGCCCCGCTGCGCGAACTGGTCGGGCGCCAGCTCCTCGGGGTGCGGACACACGAGCACGGGCGCGTCGTGGATCTGCGTGAGCACGTCGAGGTACTCGCCCAGGCTATGGGGCCAGCGCCAGCCGTCCGAGTGCAGGTTGCGGTAGGTGCAGACCAGGCTCGGGTCGAAGCGCTCGACCTGCTCGAGCAGCTCACCCTGGCTGGCAAAGTTCCCGCCGTGCAGGGTCTGCCACGTCGGCTGTCCCTTGCGCCCGTCGAGCGTCGACAGAAATCCTCGCACCGCGTTGGCGAAGGCATCCGAAGCCTCGGTCGCCAGGTCGGTCACCACCAGCACGGTGCTGATGTCGATGTCGGCGGGGTGGAAGACGGACTTGGCCGCCGAGCGGAATACGCTTTCGAACTGATCGACGTTGGTCATGGGCCCGTGAGGCGCGGAGTATACGGCGCCTCGCCCGCGGCCCCGGGGCCGTCATACGCGCAAACGCAACATTTCGTCCGAAACTTCGCGCCAGTTGCAACGATAACCAAACGGACCCAGCGCGCATATTCCTGCCTGGAAACCCCTCATGCCTCGACTCGCTTCGCTATTTGGATCCACCGCCCTGCTGCTGGGCACCCTGGCCCTCGGCTCAGGCTGTGACAACGACACCACCGACAACGGCGCTGCTCCCGATCCGGTGGACACCACCGAGGGCGAGCGGGTCTTCCGCGAGGCGGTCGAGGACGGCAACACCTTCACCTGCGCCACCTGCCACGCGCTCTCGGAGCCCGCGGACGACGGTTTGCGCCGCGTGGGCCACCCGCTGGGCGATGCCGCTCACCGCCCCACCTACAAAAATGGTGAGCTGACCGAGCTCCGCGACGCGGTCAACTCCTGCCTCGACGAGTGGATGAACGCCGACGCGTGGACCGAGGACGATGACCCATGGGTCGCCCTCGAGCAGTTCCTCGAGGCGCAGGCACCCGACGGCCCGGCCCCGGCGCTGTCGTTCTCGGTGCAGGCACCGCCGGCCCGCCCCGATCTCGAGGGCGGCAACCCCGACGCGGGACTCCAACTGTTCAACCGGTCGTGCGCGGCCTGCCATGGCATCGACGCCGCCGGCACGCAGCAGGGGCCGTCGTTCGGCTCGCGAGGGCTCGACGCCGAGTACTCCGCTCGCCGCATTCGCACCAGCGGCCGTGCCGACAGCGATGTGTACAACGGCCTCACCGGCGGAGTGATGCCGTTTTGGGCGGCCGACCGTCTGTCTGACGATGAGCTGCGCGACCTGGTCGCCTGGCTCGCCGTCGAAGAGGATGTTCCCGAGCCCAAGGACCCCGTCGATCCCGACCCGGACCCGGATCCCGACCCCGACCCGGATCCCGATCCCGACCCCGATCCCGATCCCCCGTCGGGCTGCGGCAAGACCCACCCGATGATCGGGGCCACCGCGGTCCTCGAAGAGCTGTTCCACGATGTCGGCGGCGTGGCCGAGATCGTCGACGACTGCACCATCACCATCAGCAACTTCACGTTCGACGGCCAAGGTGTCGAGGTTCGGCTGTACGGTGGCCTAGGCGGCAACTACGACGCGGGCTTCGCGATTGGTGACAATCTGCTCAACCCGGCGGGCTACGACGGTGTGGAGCTGTCGTTCACGCTCCCCGAGGGCCGAACCTTCGACGATCTCGACGGTGTCAGCGTGTGGTGCGTGCCGATCGGTATCGACTTCGGCAGCGGTATGTTCACGCAGTAGCGACTGCGTGGCGCCTCGTCCCCGCGGAGGTCGTCGGCCGACGACCCCGCGGGTTGGACGATGCGCTGGCTAGGCTACGCGCCGAGCTACATGCACATCGAGACGTCCCACTGACAGTTCAACCCACAGGGCAACGGATCGGTGGAGCTGCCCATGCCCAGCGCCTGGCACGAGGGGCCGGGGTCGCTGTCGAGCTCGCAGACCTCGTTGCCGTTGAGCACCGTGTCACCGCAGAACGTGCAGGTGGCGAAATCGAACTGGCAGCTGGCCATGTTGCAGTTGAGGACGCCGCCCGTGTAGACCCGCATCGGGAACAGCGGGTTGACCAGCCCGGCACACATCTCACCGTTGAGGCCGGCCGGGGAGCAAAAGTCCATGCCGCAGTCGCACAGCTCGGTGCCCTCGATACAGCCGTTGCCGCACTGCTGACCCTGGTTGCACTCGATGACCATGCCAGTGGAACTCGAACCACCGCTGGAGTCGGCAGCCGTCGTGGTGTCGTCGGTCGGCGACTCCGTCGTGCTGTCGGCCGCACCGCTGCTCGTTTCCGCTGCCGCAGCCGTCGTGCTGTCGGCCGCGGTCGTGGTCGCGGTGGTGGTGGAATCCGTCGGGGGATTCTCTTCGGCTGGGCAGGCGAACAACAAAGCCAAGAAGGTGACGCCGGGATAACGAAGCGAACGCATCACCGTAATTTATGGCCGGTTTTGGGCTTGCCTTCGAAAAAATCCGCGCAAGTCCGCGCAAGATCGTCCTAGGGGCCGTTCTCGCGCCGCTCGGATCTCGCCGTTCCGCGTTTTGCACCCGGCACGAAGCCGTCGTGACCCGCGCACGCGCCTTTGCTCACATCCTCACGAACGGGAGGTCCGCGGCCGCAAGCGGATGTGCAGCGGGGTGCTCGGAGGCAAGATTCCCAACCCCGCCCGCGACATGTCGAAGCCCGGAAGCGCGTGGTCATCCCCGGTGGCCACGTCGTAGTCGGCCAGCAGCGCGGCGAGGAACATCTTGATCTCGCTCTGGGCGAGGAACCGCCCCGGGCACATCGAGTCGCCGCCGCCAAACGGCATCAACGCAAACCCCAGCCGCTGCCCCCCCTTGGTGAACTGCTTGGCGCCACGCTCGGAGTAGAACCGGTCGAAGCGGTACTCGAGCGGGGATTCGAAGATCTCCGGATCGCGGTGCGACAAGAATGGGAACAGCGCGAGGTTGTCTCCCGGACGCAGCGCGCAGCGCTGGCCACCCACCAACGACAGCTCGAGCGGCTGCTGCACCGAGCGAATCGAGATCCCGCCGCTGCAAAGTCGCAGCGACTCGAGCACCGCGCTGTCGAGATGTCGCAGCCGGGCCCGCGCCGAGGCGGGCAAGCGGGCATGACCGTCGGTGCCACGCTCGATCGCACCGTCGATCTCGTCGCGAATCACGGTCATCGCTGCGTCGTCATCGAGCAACAGCGCGAGCGCCCAGAACACGGCGGGAATGGTGTTGGCCTGCGATGCCCACAGCATCGACAGTCGCACCCGCGCGCTCTCCCGGTCATCGACGAACGGGGCGAGCAGCGCCCGACGATCTTGCACGAACGCACTGGCCTCGGGCCACGGCTCGACGAGCGCATCGACCAGCATGTCGCGATCGCGGGCCACGGTGCCGAGCAACCGCGTGGGCACCCCGGCCGCCAGCCGCGCGAACTGGCGATCGAACCGAACGAACCCTCGATAGAGCGCATCGTCCACGGGGCCCCGACCGAACATCGCGACCACCCCCGCGAGGAACACCGTGCGCCCCACCAGCTCGAGCAGCTCCACCTCGCGCCAGCCATCGTCGTCGACCGGCAGCGCATCCAGCTCGCGGTGCAGCTGCTCGACCATCCGCTCCTGGGTGCACTCGGCCAGCGGCCCCATCACCCCAGGCCGGAGGTGGCGCGAGTACGTCTCGCGGAAGATGTGGTCGTCGATGCCCGAGCTGTAGACGCTGCGATACCCGAACGCGCGGGTCGAAATCTCGCGGGCGATGGGGGTGAAGCTCAGCGCATCTCCCTGCTTGAACAGCAGCGGATAGTCGCGCGGGTCGAGCAAGAAGCTCATCCGGCGCCCCATCAGGTGGATGGTGAAGGCATCGCCGTGGCGCTGCTGGCAACGCTGCAAGAAGCCCGGAGCATCACGCCCAAACGGCAGCGCGCAGCCGAGGTAGGGCAGCCACCCCCGCACCACCGGAGGCTCCCCCGGGGCGCGCGCTCCTCCCCAGGGCCGGGTCAGCGAAGCCGAGAGACGGCGCGCGACCGTGGCGGTGCGACCGCTCATCGCTCCCATCGTGGGCTGCCCGCGCGGAGCCTGTCAATGTACGACGCGTCGCGACTCAGAGGTCGTCGTCATCATCGTCGTCATCGTCGTCGTCGTCCCCGGTCCCGGTGAACACGATAGCGGTGACCACAGCCGCGTAGATGACCTCGTTGTCACCGACCGCGCGCAGCTCGTGCGAGCTGCCATCGGGTGAGACGACCAGGTCTCCGGCCCGGTAGCTGGTTCCCTGGTCATCGACCAGCGAGCCCTGGATGACCAACACCCGCTCTTCACCCACGTGGGTGTGGTGTGGAAAGGCCTCACCTGGCTGCAGTCGTACGAGCCCGCCGTGTGCATCTCCCAGAGCAGGACCGCCGTCGAAGTCGCGGTAGCGAACGCCCGGGAGCATGTCGTCCCAAGCCTCGTCGTCGTCGACGCTGTGCAGGTGACCGGTGGCGTTGTTCTCGGGCAGGTCGAACAGCGACATCATGCGATCGAGAAACGGCATGAAGCGATTGCGGCCCCCCGCGGTTCCCAGCAACCGATCGCGGAGGTTCGACGGCGCACTGAGCGGTCGCAGTCCTCCGGCCAGGAAGTCGAGCACCTGCTCGTCGAGGTTGTCGTCGCTCATCGCACGC
>JAHZJA010000269.1 GCA_022601155.1 Deltaproteobacteria bacterium
GCCCGCGTCGAACACCTCCACCACATGCCGCGAGGACAGCCGAGCCATGGCCCGGGCCTCCTGCAACAGTCGCCGTTGCTGGCGCGCCGACACCCGATCGGGGCGCGCCAGCTTGATCGCCACCTGGCGATCGAGGCGCTCGTCGTAGGCCTGCCACACCTCGCCCAGCCCACCGCGACCCAGCCGACGCCCAATGCGATACCGCCCCACGCGCGCAGGCGGGGGTCGAGACACGAGACCGTACGAGGTCGTCGCCGCCTCACTCCTCGAGGCGATCCCCGACCAAGGGGTGTGGGTCGAGGCCGTCTGCGTAGCGCTTGGCACCGCTTCAGCCGCGTTTGGACTGTACTACATCCCAAAGGACCAAGGGCAAACCACACGACCACCCGGGGCCGAACGTCGATTGCCGTGGGGGGTCTCGTTTAAGTGGGGGCTTTGCATTGACGTGCCCATGCTGGGGCCATGAACGCCCCCCCGTCTCGCCACTGTCCTTCGCCCGTGCGGCGCTTCTCGAGGCACACACTAGGCCTGGTGCTGGGCTTGCTGATCGCATCGGTGGCCGGCTGGGCCTCGGCGCACGTGAGCGCCGCCCACCCGATGCCCACGTCGCCCCATACGCTGCCGGGTCTCGGCTCTCACCCCGCCAAGACCCAGACGTTGGTCATCACCGGGGGCAACCTCGAGCTCTCCGCACTGTCGAACGCGCTGGGCAAGTCGGCGACGGTCACCAAGGTCGGCGCTCACATTCGGGTCAAGGGCGTCGGGGCGGGACACCTGGCGGTGGTGATCCACAGCCTCGAGGGCGGGCCCGGGGCTTCGCTCAGCCCGCTGGGCACCCCGGGGCGAGCCAAGGATCTAACCCCGTCGGACCTCACCAACCTGCGCGCCATCAACGAGGGCTTGGTGCAGTACGGACTGACGCGCAACTTCGGCCAGGGCTTCACGGGCAATGGCGACGGCGAGCAGAGCCAGGTGCAGCGCGCCGTGTACCCGGTGCCGCTGTGCACCAAGATGCAGTGTGACGACTGCGGCAGCCCTCCCGAGGGCGGACTGGATTGCTCCGACCTCAAGCGCAAGCGCGACGATGCGCTCGATGTGCTGGCGGAGCGCGAGGCCAAGGTCGCCGTGTGGCAAGCCGCGTTGCAGGCCCACAAGGACATGGCCTTCTACGGCGGCGTCGCGGGCATGATCGGCGACATGGTGTCGGCCGCGACCACGGTGCTCAGCGCCGGAACCGCGACCGCGGCGGGACGGGCCGGTGCTCGCCTGTTGATCCAGATGGCCCGCGACGGCGCCCTCGAGGCCCTGATGGCCGAGTTGGGCATCCCCGGCCTCGCCGACATGACCGAGGCCATGGTGCAGTCGCAGCTGGCCAAGGCCGAGGCCGCGCGGGTCGCCGCGGCCAAAGCGTATGAACAGGCCCACAAGGCATGGGTGGATTGCATGAACAACCCCGCCGCGATGAGCCCGGCGGAGCTCAACACGTATCAGACCGCGCTCAGCGACTGGAACAGCTGCCGCTACAACGTGTACTTCGGACGGGCGCCCGAGTGCGCGCTGGTCGAGTTTCCCTGTCCCTGAGCCCCTCCTTCGCATGCCGACCCCGTCACTTCCGCCTGGGAGTGTCGGGGGTCACCCGGCCGTCAAGTCACCCCCCTCGCGTGCCGACGTCGTCATTGCTGCTTGGGAGTCTCGGGGTCACCCGGCCGTGAAGAGCCCCCGCGCGTGCCGACCCCACCACTTCTGCTTGGGAGTCTCGGGGTCGTCACGGTGCGGGGCTCGGCCTCCCATGCCCGCGTGAGTGTGTGGCGCAGCGAGGGCAGCTCCGGCCCGGCTCCAGACGGCAGCTCGACCCGGCACGGTGTCGCGTGGCAGGTCGATCGAGGGTCTCCGGCTCGATTCCACCGGTCCACAGATCCGATTTTCGGGCCGCGCGGGGTCCTGAGACCATGTTCTGAGCCACACCGGTGTCTTCGTCGAGAACCTGGTGCAGACGGCTGTAAGGGCTGCGGTTCGGCCGGCGTTCGGGCGGCGACTGTCGGACCCCGTCACCAGGCTCACCGCAATGCCCCGCTGTACTCGAACTATCGTCGTCCTTGCCGCCCCCTTGCTCGCCGCCCTCGCCCTGGGCTGTGCGCATCACAAGCCCGCGCCCCACTACTCCAACTCGACCGAGCACGCAGTCCAAGCCGGAGCGGCCGACTACGCGCACGCCGATGCGTCGTTGGAGGAGGACTTCGACGACCAAGTCGCGATGAACCAGCCCGCCCGCGATGCAGAGATCGCGCGGGAGGAATACGCGCCCGAGGCTGCCCCCGAGCCGGAGCCGATGGCCGCGATGAGCGACAGCGAGGCCCCGGTCCACAGCCGACGGGCCTCGCGACGGTCCCGCAACAAGCGAAAAGCCAAGCGGAACAACCGGCGCATGCGCCAGGACAAGGGCGCATCGATGGCTGTGGCGACGGCGGCTCAGGCACCGCCACCCAAGGTCGCGACGACGCCCCTGCCCGCCCCCACGCACAATACCGAGGGCTACGACCACATCCAGGAGAACGACTTCGTCGCCGTCGCGGACGACCCACGCTCCACGTTCTCGATCGATGTCGACACTGCCTCCTATGCCAACACGCGCCGCTTCATCCGCGAAGGCCGGCTGCCACCCCAAGACGCAGTGCGTATCGAAGAGTTGGTCAACTACTTCGACTACGACTATCCGCAGCCCCACGGCGAGGATCCCTTCTCGGTGACC
The DNA here is from genome assembly GCA_022601155.1 of Deltaproteobacteria bacterium. Classification (GTDB taxonomy): domain Bacteria; phylum Myxococcota_A; class Polyangia; order Nannocystales; family Nannocystaceae; genus Paraliomyxa. Next base: position 2,750 of record JAHZJA010000269.1, read on the forward strand.
ACCGAGGTCGCGCCCTGTCCCTGGGCCGCCGATCATCGGCTCGTCCACGTTGGGCTCCAGGGCAAGGACGTCGCGGCCAAAGAGGTCCCCGCACGCAACCTGGTGTTCTTGGTCGACGTCTCGGGCTCGATGAGCGACAGCGACAAGCTGCCCTTGCTCAAGCGAGGACTCATGATGCTCGCCGATCAGGTCCGGGCCCAAGACCGGGTGTCCATGGTGGTGTACGCGGGCGCCTCGGGCGTGGTGCTCGAGCCCACGTCCGACATCACGCGCATCAAGGACGCCCTCGACAGGCTGCAATCGGGCGGCTCGACCAACGGCGGCGCCGGGATCGAGCTGGCCTATCGGCTCGCCACCAACAGCTTCGTCAAGGGCGGCATCAACCGGGTGATCCTGGCGACCGATGGCGATTTCAACGTGGGCACGACCAACCGCGGCGACCTGGTGCGACTCATCGAGGACAAGCGCCGATCCGGCGTGTTCTTGTCGGTGCTCGGCTTTGGCCGCGGCAACCTCCAAGACTCCACGATGGAGCAGCTGGCCGACAAGGGCAACGGCAACTACGCGTACATCGACAGCGCGGCCGAGGCTTACAAGGTGCTCGTCGAGCAGGCCGGCGCCACGCTCATGACCATCGCCAAGGACGTCAAGATCCAGGTGGAGTTCAACCCGGCCCAGGTGGCTGCGTATCGACTGGTCGGCTACGAGAATCGGGCCCTGGCGCATCGCGACTTCAACGACGACACCAAGGACGCCGGTGAGATCGGGGCCGGCCACACCGTGACCGCGCTGTACGAGATCGTTCCCATGGGCCGTGGTGTTGCGCCCCAGGTCGACCCGCTCAAGTACCAGCAAGTCGAAGGCTCGCTGTCCGCCGCCGCGGGCTCTGGCGAGGTGATGACCGTCAAGCTTCGCTACAAGCAGCCACGAGGATCCAAGAGCAAGCTCCTGAGCGTGCCCGTTGCCGATACCGATGGATCGGTGGCGGATGCCTCGGCCGACTTCCGGCTGTCGGCTGCGGTCGCCGAGCTGGGCTTGCTGCTCCGTGCATCCAAGTGGCGCGGCGATGCGAGCTGGGAGCAGGCGTACGCCCTCGCTCAGGGTGCGCAAGGACGGGATCCCAACGGTCGCCGGGCCGAGCTGCTGAGCCTCATCCGACAGGCAGCCGCGCTGTCTGGCGACGACGTCGATCTGTCGGCCCGCGCCGCGAAGATCGCCCGCTAGAGAAGCGAACCGCTAAAGTCACGCGGCGAGTGCGACCGGCTCGGTCGTACTCGCATTGAGCGCGGCGTGGATCTCGATGAGGTTGGCGACCGCGGCGTGGCGCCGCAGGTCGAGGGTGTTGTTGCGACTGCCCTTGTATCGGGCTCGGCCGGTCTGTAGCGCGCTGACTCTCGCGAGCCGATGCTCGACGGCGACGCGCGGTCGCAGGCTCTTGCGACCCTGTTTTGTAGCGCTTCGGGCGGCAAGCCTCCGCAGGAGGGACTCCTGCTCGTTGACCCGTACGGAGCGGCCCTTGGGGCTCTCGGTGCAGCGTTGCCGCAGGCGACACGTGCCGCAGGGCTCGCCGAACACCGCGATCCTATTGCGCACATGGTAGCTGACGGTCTGACCTGCGGGACACGTGACCTGTCGCCGCCGGAGGTCGATTCGGAAGTCTCGCTTGCTGAAGCGATCGCGTTTTCCGTGGTCTCCCCATGGACGGCACAAGACCTTCACCCCGCGACGATCGAGCCTGGTGATCTCGGCGTGGGCAAGGAAGCCGCGGTCGATGTAGAGCGACTCGAGTTCGCCGAATGCCTGCAGCGGAGTGACCAACGATGGCACGGCTTCTTGCTCGGGGACATTGGCCGGCCTGACCTCCGCGTACAGGATGAGCGGCACGTCTACCATCGATGCGACGTAGCGCTTGTAGCCATTGAAGGCCTTGGAGCTGCTCTTTCGTCCATGGCGCATGTCGGGGTCACCGACCGAGCACACCCGGTCTACAGCAACGCCTTTCCGGATTCGGACTCGCCCCGGGCGGTCCGGGTCGGGCTCAGTATCCTGACCCAGCACGCGCTCGAGAAGCGCGGCGGCCTCATGCACCCTCGGCTGGCTCATCACCTCGTTCGCATGAGCTCGTGCCCAGGTCAGCAGTGCGTTCCCTTCGGTGACTACTCGTTGGAGAGCATCGCTCCGCTGCTGCTTGTCGGTCCAGTCGATGTCGAGCACGGCCTTCACGCTTGGGCCCTGCAGCACCGAGAGCCCGGCGTCCTGGATGATCACGATCTGGGGCACGTCACACACCTCCGCCAGGATGTCGACCATCTTGGCCATCGCACGCCCGATCAGGTTCCAGCAATCTTCGACGCGCCCGGCTCCCCGCAGTGGCGATGAATCCAACGCCGCCTTGAGTTTTTGCCAACCGAAGGCGCCGGTCTTTTTCGCCAGCTCGACCGTGCGCTCGACCAAGCGACGGTCGAGATCGTGCTCGGCGAGGCGCGCACGAAATCGAGGAAGGCTCCCTTGGCCAAAGGGCGCCTGTTCCTGGCCGAGCGTCCCCAAGACCAGCTGCCACCGCTGGTCCATCTCCGCCTCGTCGACCGCGTCGGCATCGCTCAGACCCGTATACGCCTGCAGCAGCAACACCATGGCGAGCAGCGCCGGGGGCACAGGCTCTTGGCCCCGCGGCTTGTACGCCGCCATCAGCTCCGCCTCGAATGCGTCGTCGAACAGCTCCCCACGTATCCCACGCAGGAAGACATAGAACTTGCTCCTGCGCCGCATTCGGCCTACCAGGCGTCGTTCTTCGGCGGTCAGCTCCTTCGGGACGTTCCATTGCATCGGGACCTCGGCCCAACGAGATCACACGTTGGGCCGGGCGTCGATCCTCCTGGCAATAAGCGGATCGCTTCTCTAGCGGTCTGCTCGCTGCGACCCAGCGCCTCATGGTGTTCTGCACCGTTCACGTGCCGCTGGTGCATCCCGTTTGGGCCGTGAAGCAGCTCGCAACGGCGGACCACATCGGTCGTGGGCGGCTCGGCCTGAACATCGTCGTGGGATGGAACCAGCGCGAGTTCTCGATGTTCGGTCGCGAGCTGATGCCGCACGACGATCGCTACGAGTTCGCAGCGGAGTGGTTCGGCATCGTCGAGCGGATCTGGGCGGCCGAAGGACCATTCGATCACGAAACACGACGGTTCTCGCTGCAAGGGGTCATGGGAGCTCCGGCGCCCGTCGGCGGTACGCGATCGTTGATCATGAATGCTGGTATTTCCGCCGCGGGGCTCGACTTCGCGGTGCAACACGCCGACGTATCTCTCGTCACGATGCAGTCTCTAGAAGAGGCGACGGTACGCATCGGCCGGATGCGGGCCATGCCCGGATCGGAGAGGGTGCAGGTGTTCGGAACCGCTCTGGTCGTGTGCCGTCCGACGCGTGCGGAGGCGCTTGCCTACCTCGAGCGGTACTCTGGAGAGTACGGGGACTACGAGGCGGTCGACGACGCTCTGGCGAGGTTCTCCGACTACGACGGGGTGGTCGACCCCGAGATGTACGCGGATTTTCGGAAGACCTTCGCGGCCAGCCACGGGATGCTCCAGATCGTCAGGTCTCCTGATGACGTTGCGAGGCAGTTGGCGACGCTCCATCACGAGGGGATGGCTGGCGTGGCCTTGACGTTCGTCAACCATCTGGAAGAGGTCCCGTTCTTCCGTGAGCAGGTGATTCCCCGGTTGGTGGAGCTGGGGGTTCGCTAGGCATCGGCCGGCTTGCGGAGGTGGTGGTGATCAACGCAGCGACGGGGTCTGCGGGGCGAAGGCGCGGCGGATCGCTCGTTGGGTGTGGTGCCGGTTGTGCGTGGTGGCAACGCTCTGCAGGCAGGTCGACAACACGGCGGTCACCAGGATGAAGGCGGCGATGGCTTCGAGCATGAACATGGTCGGTCTCCTCGGGTTGGACTGATGGGTTGCCCCGTGGCGCGACACCAGCGACGAGACGGGGGTCTCGCCGCCGTGTTCCCTGAACCCGGACCTGCTATGCGATCTCGAGACCGAGGTTACAGATGCGGAATCGGCATCGACGAAGGACGCGGCTGCGTTCGGTCGGGCCCGTCTAGGTTCGTACGTACGCGTCGTAGAACGCCTCGAACGCGTCCAGCTGAAACCGGTTGGCCGCCTTCGAGATCGCGGCATTGGGCGAGCCCACCTCGAAGCCGTGGTAGCCGCCCTTGAAGACCTTGAACTCGACGTGGACCCCCGCGGATTTCAGGCCCTCGATGTACGCGATGTTCTCGTCGTGGAAGGGTTCGAGGTCGCCCACGAAGCTGATCGTGGGCGGAAAGTCTCGGTAGTCTTCGTTGAGCGCGGGTGAGGCGTAGGGGGGAACCGCCCCGTCGAGGTCTCGGAGGTAGAGTTTCCAGGCACGTGCGTTGATCTCCGCGTCCCACATGGTCGATCCCAGCATCTGTGACGAGGCGGTGGTCATGCGGTGGTCCAGCATGGGGTAGACGGGCATCTGGAAGATCGGTTCGACGTCTCGAGTGTCGCGCGCCTTGAGCGTGATGGCGGCTGCCATGCCGCCGCCGGCGCTGTGCCCGGCAATGATGATGTTGTTGGGGTCGACGTTGAGCTGCTCGGCGTTGTCTCGAACCCACAGCAGGACGTCGTAGCAGTCGTTGAACCCCGCCGGAAACGGATCGGTGCGCGACAGTCGATAGTCGGGCGAGAAGATGGCGACCTTGCGTCGCTCGAGCACGTCCCCGTAGAACGTGTTGGCCATTTCCGGAATGCCCATCATGTAGCCGCCGCCGTGGAAGTAGACCATGGCTGGAATCTTCTCGGAGCACCCTTCGGGGCGATACACTCGGGTGCGGATTTGGTGGTCGTCGGTGTGGGTACTGGGGACCTGCACGGTGTCGTTGTCGACGCCCTTGACGTTTTGGCCCTTGACCATGCGAACCATGCGGTTGACCGCCCACAGTCCCCAGTTCTTCTTGTTCATCGACACCAGGAAGCGAAGGGCGCCGTATTGCCCCTGCAGGTCCTGATCGTGCATCTGTTTCGTGATCTGCATCCGTCTGCCTACGCTTGTTGTGGGGAGGATCGAATCCCCTTCAACATAACGAGGCAGGCTCACCGTTCATCATCGATGCGCGCCAAAGCGATATCTCGACCCGCCAGATCGTTATCATCCCGCGGCGAGTTGCTCACGCATGCGTTCCGGTGTCGTTCCCGTCCAGCGATGAAAGGCCCTGAAGAAGGAGTTGGGCTCCTCGAAGCCCAGCAAGTAGGCGATCTCTGCGAAGCCCAGCTCGGACCGTCTCAGGTAGTGACGCGCGAGGCTCTCCCGGGTCTCGCCGACGACGTCCTTGAACGAAGTCCCCTCTTCGCGAAGTCGACGTTGCAGGGTGCGGGGGCTGACCGCCAAACGTCGCGCGACCACGTCCACCGCGAACTCACCGCTGGGCAACCCTTCCAGCAGGATGGCCCGGGTGCGTTCTTGATAGGTGGCATCACCTTCGAGATCGGCGAGCCGCTGTCGGAGCCTCGGCTCGAAGATCTGCCACATCGCCCCGCTCGAAGTAAGGAAGCGAGCGTTTGCATCCCGCTCCGAGAACGTCACGCGGAGCACCTCGCCTCGCTGTACGGGAACCCCCAGGTACTCGTCGAGCGCCGAGCTGTCGGCCGGGGGCGTGGGCATCACGACGGATAGCGGGACGATGGGCTCACGCGTTCCCAGGCGAGCCATCTTCACCGCGAACATCGCCTCCATGGCGTGCATGCACGATGGCGGCGGGACGGCCAGCGTCTTCCATCGGTAGGTCATGCGAAGCTCGGGGCCTTCCTCGACCTCGAGGATGAGCGGACAAATCAGGGGTTTGAAGAACGACAGCCGTCGTGCGGCGGTCGCCATGTCCGGGCTGCACAGCGAGGCGAACACCGGCGGCGTGAACAGCTCGGGGCTCATCGCGTCGGTCAGCTGCACCCAAAACCGAGGATCGGCGATGCTCTCGTCGAAGGCCGCGCAGAAGCGAAACATGGCCTCGCCCGAGACCTTCGCGTTGTCTCGCTTGAGCAGGTCGTCCGGCAGACAGGCCTTGCGAAGCACGTCCGCGGGGTCAACGCCGACCCCGGCGATCAGAGATTCCCAACCGGGTCCGATGGCGTACTCCTGGTTCATGGACATGCGAGGAGCTCCAGAGCCAGCCTAGCCGCAGACGCCCATTCGCGGCTATCCGAGCGCGCCAACACGCTATCCGAGCGCGCAATTTCGGGTCTGGTGTGGCTCATCGCGGCGGCCGCCGCCCGATCTGGCGGCGGCCGAGAGGATGGCGATGTCTCGTGCTTCGAGAGGTCCCGGTCGTCCGGCCTGCGGCGATGGATCGCGCTACGGCGCTACTCGAGCTGCTCCAACAGGGTCGCTGCGGCGAGCTTGCCCAGCTCGTTGGCCGCCAGTGGACTCGCCCCCGTGATGAGGTGGCGGTCCACGCAGCAGGTGTCGTCGGCCTTCGTGTTGACGATCTTGGCTCCGAGTCCCTCCAGTTTCTCCACCAAGCGCCAGGGCATCGGGCCCGGCAGGTAGCCGATCTTCGGCGTCATCTTGTCGACCGAATCGGGAAACACGGCCATCTCGTATCCGCGGTAGATGAACTCGCGCCCCTCCAAGGTCGTGGCGAGGAAGGAGCCGGGGCCATGGCAGAGGCTGATCGTGAACAGATCATTCTCATGCGCCCACCGCAGCACGGTGCCGACGTCGCCATCGGGCTCTCTCCGCCATCCGCCATCGGGCTCACCCCGCCATCGGGCTCTCCCCTCGGCCGATAATCGTCATTACGTCAACCTACGACACGACTGCTGCGGACACGACGTGTCTCAAGCAGGGTTCGAGTTCAGCATGACGGGTCGGGTACTTTCGGGCCACTTCAAATTTGCGGCCAAAGATACCTACCCGCGCGGCCGTGGTCGGGTGCGGGGGGACCATCCCCGTAGGTCGACGGCAGGCGGGATCCGAGCCATGTTGATCGACAGCGAATGTTCGAACGCGGGCACATGATGTACTTCGCGGATCCGATGTGCTCATGGTGCTGGGGGTTTGCGCCCGTGGTCTCACGGCTCGTCGATGCGCTGGGCGACTCGATGCACGTGCAGGTGGTGCTCGGCGGCCTGGCCCCTGGTGCGGTCCAGCCGTTGTCGGCGCCCACCAAGGTCGAGATCCGTCACCACTGGGAGAAGGTCCACGAGCAGACCGGGCAGCCCTTCGACTTCGAGTTCTTCGAGCGCGAGAGCTACGTCTACGACACCGAGCCCGCGTGTCGGGCGGTGGTGGCCATGCGGAGGCTGCGTCCCGAGGCCAAGCTGGCGTATCTCACCCGAATCCAGGAGGCGTTCCATTCCGAGGGGGCGGACCCGACCGACGCCTGGGTGCTGCGGACCCTCGCCGCCGAGCTGGGGGTGAAGCGCGACGCCTTTGCCACCGTCGTCGACGAGCTGGAGACCCACGAGCGCACCCGAGCCGACTTCGCGCTCTCGCGAGAGCTGGGCGTCCAGGGCTTCCCCACCATGCTGCTCGTCGGCGAGGGACCGCCGCGAGTCATCGCGCAGGGCTACCGCCGCTACACCGAGATCCTGGCCGACCTCGAGCCGTCGGACACCGAACTGCCCGAGGTCTTTCGCTAGCCTGACGCCTGGGAGGCCGCGAGCCAGGCGTCGCAGCGAGCCGCGCGGGCGTCGAATTGCTCCGCGACCGCCAAGAGCACGGCGCGGACCCGGGCCGTCTGGAAGCGGCGACTGGGAAATACGGCATGGATCGCGATCTGGCCGGAGGTGTACTCGGGCAGCACCCGCACCAGTCGGCCGTCTTCCAGCGGTTCGATCACGTCGAATAGGCTCTTGAGCGCGATGCCCATGCCCGCCAGCGCCCACCGACGGGCGAGGTAGCCGTCCCCGCACAGCGGACTGCGGAGGGCGACGGCCCGCACCTCGCCGTCGCGGTGCAGCGCCCACGACGTCACGGGGACGCTCGACAGCTGCAAGGTCAGGCAGCGATGACGGGCGAGGTCCTCGGGCGTCCGCGGCGTGCCTCGTGCCGCGAGATACGAAGGCGAGGCCACCAGCACCCCGGGATGCTCGGCCAGCTTGCGTGCCGACAGCGTGCTGTCGGCGAGCGGGCCGTAGCGGATCGCCATGTCGATCGCATCGCGGTGCAGATGCATCACCGCGTCGCTGGTGTCGAGCACGACCCGCAGCTCGGGATGCTCCATGCACAGGGTGCCGACGATCGTCTCGAGGATCTGATAGGTGGTGTCCGCGGGCGCCGACAGATGGACCGTGCCCTCCAGCTCCTTGCGATGACCCCGAGCCTCGTCGAGCGCTCGCTGCCAGCGGTCGACCACATCCTGGCAGCCGCCGATCACGACCAGTCCCTCGTCGGTCGGGTGCAGGGAGCGCGTCGTCCGTTCGAATAGCCGCACTCCGATCGCGTTCTCGATCCGCTGCACCGACGCGCTCACGGCCGCGGGCGTCAGGTGGAGCTGCTGCGCGGCGACGGTCATCGAGCCCGTCCGAGCCACCCGGACCAGCAGCTCCATCTCCCGGATCTTCATGATGCGATTATCAATCAACGATTGAAACTGTTCCAGGGGAGACTTGCGGGCACGATGGGAATTCTCCTTTATAAACAGTGAAGTCGAAGCCAGGGATCATCCATGCGCGCCGTCGTCTACAAAGAATCGCTTTCAATCGACCACCCCGAGGCGCTCATCGACCACGAGCTGCCGGACCCCGTGCCCGAGTCCATGGACCTGCTCGTGCGCATCGAGGCGATCTCGGTCAACCCGGTCGACACGAAGATCCGTCGGCTCGTGCAGCCCGACGGCGCGCGCGTGCTCGGCTGGGACGCGGTGGGCACGGTGGTCTCGGTGGGGGACGGGGTCACCGGATTCGAGGCGGGGCAGCGGGTCTGGTACGCAGGAGCGCTGGAGCGGCCGGGGTCGAACGCACAGCTCCAGTGTGTCGACGCGCGGTTGGTCTCGCGCGTACCGCAGTCTCTGTCGGTGGCCGAGGCGGCCGCGCTGCCGCTGACGGCGATCACGGCGTGGGAGCTGCTGTTCGAGCGCCTCGGCATCGCGCTGGGCAAGCAGTCCCACGGCGAGGTGTTGCTGGTGTCGGGAGCGGCCGGCGGTGTCGGATCGATCCTGCTGCAGCTCGCCTCGCGGCTGACGGCGGCCACCGTCGTCGCGACCGCGGGTCGGGCCGAGAGTCGCGAGTGGGTGACGCAGATGGGAGCGCACCACGTGGTCGACTACAAGCAGCCGCTGGCGCCCCAGCTGTCGGCGCTGGGCATCTCCGCGGTCACCCACGTCGCCAGCCTGACCCACACCGACGCGTACATCTCCGAGTTCGTCGAGCTGCTCGCGCCCTTCGGCCACCTCGCGCTCATCGACGATCCGCCCGCGCTCGAGGTCGCCCCGCTCAAGCGCAAGAGCCTGTCGCTGCACTGGGAGTTCATGTACACGCGCTCGATGTTCGAGACCCCCGACATGGCCGCGCAGGGGCGACTGCTCGGGGAGGTCGCCGCACTCGTGGACGCGGGCGTGCTGCGAACCACTCTCCAGAAGGTGGTCGGGCCCATCGACGCCGCCAACCTCCGTGCCGCGCACGCGCTCATCGAACGAGGAGGCTCGCGCGGCAAGATCGTCCTGGTCGGCTTTCAGATCTGACCCGCCCCGAATCGTAGGAGCACCAAGACCATGAGCAACAACGTCATCTGGACCGTAGAAGCCAAGATCCGACCCGGGCAGCGCGAGGCCTTCGACGCCGTCATGCATGATCTCATCGCCGCGAGCCAGCAGGAAGCGGGTACGATCAACTACGAGTGGACCCTCGGCGCCGACGAGACGACCGTCCACGTCTACGAGCGCTATGCCGACGCCGATGCTGCGACCGCACACCTGGGCACCTGGGGCCCCAACGCCGAGCGCTTCGCGGCCGCGGCCGAGGTCACGCGCTTCGTGGTCTTCAGCGAGCTCACCCCTGCGCTTCGCGACGCCGTCGCTGGTCTTCAACCCGTCTACATGACTCCGTTCGGTGGATTCGCCAAGTAGATCCGACCCGCCCGAGCTCTCCGAGCTCGGGTTTCCCGTAATCAATCGGGCCTACGGCGAGGTCTTCGTGCCGCGTCGCCTGAGCCTGGGCGTTGTCGTGCCGATCGAGGCCTACCCGCGCGATCCGGTGCCGCCGATGACTCGGCACCTGGAGCGGGTGCGGCTGGTCGAGCGGCTCGGCTACGCCGCGATCTGGCTGCGGGACGTACCGTTCAACGTCCCGTCGTTCGGCGACGCGGGGCAGCCCTACGATCCGTTCGTCTACCTGGGACTGCTCGCTGGACACACCGAGCGGATCGCCCTGGGTGTGGCCAGCATCGTGCTGCCCCTGCGTCATCCCGTGCACGTGGCCAAGGCGGCGGCGAGCGTCGACGTACTCTCGGGGGGCCGGTTGCTGCTCGGGATCGCCTCGGGGGATCGTCCCGAGGAGTATCCCGCGCTCGATGTGCCGTTCGAGGAGCGAGGCGCCCGGTTCCGTGCGAGCTACGAGTACATCCAGCGCATGCGTGAGCGGTCGCCCGCGTTCGACAACGACTACGGTCGTCCCGGTCGCGGCATGGATCTGCTGCCCAAGCCCGCGTCGGGGCGCTTGCCGCTGCTCGTCACCGGCCGCAGTCAGCAGAACGTCGAGTGGCTCGCTCGCCATGGCGACGGCTGGATGGTCTACCCGCGCAACATCGACGCGCAGGCTCTGCTCATCGACGACTGGCGCGAGCGGACCCGGGCCGCGGGGGGTCCGCCCAAGCCGGTGATGCAGCCGCTGTACATCGACCTGGCCGAAGATCCCGACGCTCCACCGCGACCGATTCACTTGGGCCTTCGCGTGGGGACGCGTGTGCTCGTGGAATACCTGCGCGCGCTCGAGACGATCGGCATCAACCATGTCGCGCTCAACCTGCGCTTTTGCACCGCACCCGTCGAGCCGACCCTCGAGCGTCTCGCCGAGGAAGTCCTCCCGGAGTTTTCCGGGACCACGGAGACCCCACCATGAGCAAGACCATCGTCATCACTGGATCCACCGACGGCATCGGGCGGGCCACCGCGCAGGCGCTGGTGTCGGGAGGCCACCACCTGGTGCTCCACGGGCGCAACCCGGACAAGCTCCAGGCCCTGCGGGACGAGCTGTCCGCGACCTCGGGCTCGATCTCGACGCTCGTCTGTGACCTGTCGCGCTTGGCCGACGTCGGGGCCATGGCCCAGACCCTGGCCGAACAGCATCCCCGTATCGACGTCCTCATCAACAACGCGGGGGTCTTCCGCACCTCCCACGTGGAGACCGCCGATGGTCTCGACGTTCGGTTCGTCGTCAATACCATCGCGCCCTATCTGCTGACCCAGCGCCTGCGTGCTCGGCTCGATGCCTCGAGTCGAGTGGTCAACCTGTCCTCGGCCGCCCAGGCCCCGGTCGATCTCGACGCGCTCGCCGGCCCGCCCCGTCTGAGCGACTCGAACGCCTACGCGCAGAGCAAGCTGGCGATCACCGCGTGGTCGGGTCACCTCGCCCGGTCGCTCGGCCCCGAGGGCCCGATGATCGTCTCCGTCAATCCGGGCTCCATGCTCGGCACCAAGATGGTCAAGGATGCCTACGGAGTCGCGGGTGCCGACATTCGCATCGGGGCCGACATCCTCGTTCGGGCGGCGCTCGACGACGAGTTCGCGGGGGCATCCGGCCGCTACTACGACAACGACGCGCGTCGCTTCGGCCCGCCGCACCCCGAAGCGCTCGACGACCACAAGGCCGCCGCGATCGTATCCACCATCGAGTCCGTCCTGTCCCGCACGGCCTGACGAGCTCGAACGCCGCTCCCGCACTGATTCCAACAGCTTACCGGGGTCCGTCGAGGCCCCTGCTAGCCTGCCGCCGAAGCGAGATCGCCTTGGCAGCGGACCAGCAGACCCCACCGCTCTCGACCGGCACCATCCTCACCCGCGGCGGGGTGGGGGGCGTCCTCATGGGCCTGGCCAACCTCGTCCCCGGCATCAGCGGCGGCACCATGCTGCTCGCCGCGGGCATCTACCCCAACTTCATCCGGGCCGTCGCCGACGTCACCACCCTCAAGCTGCGTCGCGAGTCGCTGCTCGTCTTGGCGACCGTCGTCGGCGCGGCCCTGGTCTCGATCGTCCTGCTCGCTGGGGTCATCAAGGACTTCGTCATCGCCCAGCGCTGGATCGCCTACAGCATCTTCGTCGGTCTCACCCTCGGGGGCGTGCCCGTCATCTGGCGGCTGATCAAGCGTCCGCCTTCGTCGGGCGTGTGGCTGAGCGCCGCCATCGGCTTTGCGGGCATGGCCGTCCTCGGCCTCAGTCAGGCGGCCGGCACCGACGCGGCCGGTCCGCAGAGCGCCGGCTTCTTGATGATGTTCCTCGCCGGCGTCGCGGGGGCCAGCGCCATGATCCTCCCGGGTGTCTCCGGCGGCTACCTGTTGCTCGTGCTGGGTGTCTACGTCGCGATCCTCGGCGGCATCGAGAGGTCGGGTGGCCGAGGGAGATCGCTCCCCCCCCGGCTCCCACAGATCCCAGCATGCACGATTAGCGCACTGGGCTCCTCGACCTACGGTTTCGCCGCGACA
>JAHZJA010000270.1 GCA_022601155.1 Deltaproteobacteria bacterium
CGTCGATCTCGTCGCGCGACACGGCCGTGCGCTCGATGAGTCCGGAGACCGCCGCATCGCCCAGGGCGATGGTGTCCATCTTGAGGAACTGTGCGAAGGCCTTGACGAAGGGGGTTCGCACCCCGTCCACCACCACCGCGCGTCGCTTGCCGTCGTTGCTCATCGCTCGTCTCCTCGGTCTCGATCACGCGCCGACTAGGGCGCCCCCACACACTCGCAGCACGCGACCGCTGATCCCGGCTGCTCCTGGGGTGGATAGAAAGGTGATGGCCTCGCCCACGTCGCGGGGCAGGCCGCCCTGGCCCAGGTTGCTCAGTCGTCGCGCCGCCTCGCGAATCACCACGGGAATGGCCGCGGTCAGTCGGGTCTCGATGAACCCGGGGGCGATCGCATTGACGGTGACGCCGGCTCCGGCCAGCTCCTCGGCGAGCTTGCGGGTGTAGCCCACGATGCCGGCCTTGGACGCGGCGTAGTTGGTCTGCCCCATGTTGCCTGCGATCCCCGCCACCGACGACAGCAGCACGATGCGTCCGCCCGCACGCAGCGGGCCATCGGCCAGCGCCTCGGTGATCCGCGCCACCGCGGCGAGGTTGATGTCGAGCGCCATGTCCCACTGCTCGGGCTTCATGCGGGCGAGGGTCTTGTCGCGGGTGACCCCCGCGTTGTGCACGACGATGTCGACCCCGCCGTGGCGCTCCTTCAGCTCGCGGGCAATGGTGGCGGGCGCCTCGGGGTCGCTGACGTCGACCAGCAGCACGCTGCCTCCGACCTTGCGGGCGACCTGGCTGGCCAGTGCGTCGTCTTGGGGCCGGTCGAGGCAGACCACGTGGGCGCCCTCGTCGGCCATCAGCTGGGCGGTCGCGGCTCCGATGCCGCGTGCTGCCCCGGTGACCAGGGCCACCTTGCCCTCGAGGGGGCGGACGAACGGGATCGCGCTGGGGGCTTCGACGCTCGCGTCGATGTGGATCGGCTGTCCCGAGATGAACGCGGAGCGGGCCGACAGCACGAAGCGCAGCACGGGCTCCAGCCGGGACTCGGCGCCCTCGGCCACGGTGAGCAGCTGGGCGGTCGAGCCTCGCTTGCCCAGCTCCTTGGCAAGGCTGCGCACGAAGCCCTCGAGTGCGGCGGCACAGGCCGCGGCGCGGGAGGTCTCGGCTTCGGCGGCGGGGCGCCCCAGCACGACCACGCGGCCGCAGTTGCGCAGTCGATGGCCGAGCGGATGGAAGAAATCGTAGAGCGCTCGCAGCTGCTCCGGATCGTCGATGCCGGTCGCGTCGAACACGAAGGCATGGGCACGAAATCCGTCGGGCAGCGCGTCGAGATCGAGAAAGTGCGTGGGGCGGCCGTAGGCCTCGCCGGGCTCGACGAACGGCTGGCGCAGGGCGTCCTCACCCACCAGGTGCACGCTGGCCCCGGCTACGATCAACGTACGGGCGGCATGGGTCGCGAGCGCGGCCCCGGGGGTGGCCCCGTAGACGATGGCGTGGTCGTGCAGGGGGCGCTCTTGGCGAGCACCCTTGGCGCGGCGCAGCGCCTGCGGCATGGGGACCGGCAGGCCAACCGTCTTGATCAGCTTGCGCGCCGTGGGATTGCGTCCGAGTTCGAGAAAGAAGTCGCTCATCGTCAGGCCGTATTCGGTTCAGGAAGCGGTGTGGGTCTCGAAGTGACCGGCGAGGTAGGCGGGACCCCCGGGGGCGTCGCCTACCCATAGCGATTGGTCGCGGACGTACAAGCCGACGCGCGCGGGCAGGACCAGCGGCTTGGTGAACTTGACGTCGACCACCCGCAGGCTGCGGGTCGAGCCGGCCAGCAAGGTGCGCTGCACGCCCTCGATCGCCCGGGCCATGGTGGAGAAGCCGTGCAAGATCGTGTTGCGGAACCCGAACGCGCGCGCGTAGGGGCCGACCCAGTGCACCGGGTTGAAGTCGCCGGTCAGCTTGGCGAAGTCGAGGCCGGCATCGGGGCGAAGCCGCCATCGCTGCAGCTCTTCGGCGTCTTGGGGGACCCGCGGACGGGGCCGTGCGCTTCCGTTGTTCGCCTTGGGCTTGCCGTCGCGCGGCCCACCCAGCGGGACGATGGCGTACAGATGACCGACGACGGCATCGGGGTTGGCGCTGGTGCCCGTGGCCACCCGCTGGTGGATCACGGCGCGCCGTCCGTTGTCGTCGATGTCCTCCAGCCGGGCTCGGGCGTGGAGGGCCTCTTTGGCCGGAAGCGGGCCGTTGATCTCCAGCCGACACCCGCCGTTGAGCACCTTGAACAAGGGGTAGGGGACGTTGGAGAGCGTGCGAGACGCGAGCGGAAATCCCCACTGCGGGAAGAAGTGCGGCGGGATCCGACCTCGGTACGCCGAGGGGTCCCCACCCACGTGGCGGATGTACGCGCGCATCAGGTCGGCGGGACGCGGCGAGATCGTCGTGGTGACCTCGGGGCCCGGCACCTGTGGCTTGGCGTCGGGGGTCTGACCCAGGCGCTGGCGGAGCGCCGAGACGGCGACCGACGCCAGGGTGGCGATCACTGGACCTTGGTGGCGAATATGTTTGGCGGAGATGGGCATCGGCCGAGTCGTCCCGAAGGCGCGGTTCACTGCGCGGCGGAGGCGGTGTCTTGGGCCGCCTGCCGTCGCCGGGCCAGCCGCGTGAGCAGGCCTTGCCCGGTGTTGACGATGAGATCGTGCTGGTGGCGGGCTCGGGGTTCGGCCCGCTCGAGGTAGCGCTCGAGCACCTCGATGCGCTC
>JAHZJA010000271.1 GCA_022601155.1 Deltaproteobacteria bacterium
CGCCAAGAACTTCGAGTTCGACCCCGAAGATTATCTCAACGGAGTACCAACAGGGATCGTCTGGCAGTTTCACCTCGCCAACCACACCGATCGCGGGCACTACAAGTTCGACTCGCACCTGGGACCCGTGCCGCAGGAGGTCTGGGCCCTGTACGAAGACGCGCTGCGACGCTTCGGTCCGGTGTCGACGCTGGTCGAGTGGGATGAAGAGGTCCCGGCGTGGGAGGTGCTGCACGCTCAGTCACAGGAGGCGGTGCGACGCGCGACGGCCGTCCTCGGCCCCAACGCCCGACAGACGGCTCGATGATCTCGCTGCGGGACACCCAGGCGCTGTTTTGGCGGGCGATGAGCTGGCCCACGGGGATCGACGACTTCCTGGCCCAGGCCGACGCCGCCACCCGTGAGGCCTTCGCGTCGACCTTTGCGGACAGTCCCGACTTTTCGCGACGCGAGCGCGTGACCGTCTACGCCGAGTCGTACTTTTGGCGGCTGTCCGAGGTGCTCCGTGAGCAGTACCGGGTGACGGCCTGGCTGCTCGGGCCCGTTCGATTCCACAACCTCGTCACCGACTACGTCCTGCAGCACCCCTCGGGCAACCCCGACATCCGGGCCTACGGAGGGCCCCTGCTCGCGTTCCTTGCCGATCATGCGGTGGCCTCGGAGGTTCCCGGGCTGATGGAGGTGGCGCGTGTCGATCGCTCGATGGTCACGGCGCTCGACGCTGCCGATGGACCGACCGCCGACGTCGCGACGCTGGCTGCGGTGCCGCTGGATGCCTGGCCCGGGCTGCGCTTGCGGCCCAGCGTCGGGCTGCAGCTGTGGTCGGTCGCACGTCCGTATCCGACCTATTGGCAGACCAACGACCAGGAGCAGCCCTCACCCGACCCCGTGCCACCGTTGGATGGACGGACCCACCGCGTGCAGGTGTGGCGGCACCAGTACCGCGTCCTCCACCGCTCGGTACCCGAGGCCGAAGCGCGGGCGCTGCAGGCCATGATCGAAGGCGCCCCCTTCTCCGAGATCTGCGCGGCCGCGGCCGGCCCCGCCGGTGACGAAGCCGAAGCCTCGCACGTGGTGCAGTGGCTGCGACGATGGCTGGAGCGCGGCATGGTCGGCGCGGTCGAGACCACGCCCTAGCGCGATGCAGCGGGTGGCGACGGCCTTCAACCGCGGGCGCCACAGGCCCGATGCGCATCATTGCGACAGCGGCACCGTGACGCTGTGGCCTCCAACCTCGATCTCGATGCGATCGGCGTCGGCGAAGTCCACGGGTACCGTCAGTCGGGCCATCTGCTTGAGGCTGGCGACGTAGTCGTCCAGCTGCTCGTGCATGTCGGCGTAAAAAGGCGTGTAGAAGTACACCCCGTCGTGCTGGGTCAGGTCTCGCATCTGCCCCAGGTCGGCCAGCAGCGCCCCCAGCATCACCACGGTGATGTCCTCCTGCTCCACCAGCTCGAGCACCGCATCCTCGGTCCACGTGGTCGACGCGTTCTCCAGGCCGTCGGAGCTCACCAGCAGCACGCGGACAGGTCGGTCGCGCTCGACCCGCTGCTCGAGCGCCTGTCCCATGCCGTCGTACAGCGCGGTGGTGTCTCGGTCGAAGTCGTCGTCGCGCTGGAGTGCAGCCAACAGCGCCCCTCGGTCCTCGGTGAAGTCTTGCACCTGCGAGACCGCCTCGGAGAAGTACGTGACCGAGCCCTCGACGGCCGGCGGCAGGCACTCCAAGACATCCAGCTGCAGTGCCTCCACGTCGTCGAGGTCCGAGTCGAGCATGCTCGCGGAGTAGTCGTTGACGATGGCGATCGAGGCGAAGGGCTCGCTGCTGTTGCCGAGCACCTCGACGCCCAGTTGCTGGGGGGGCACCTCGGTCGGCTCGCCATCGGCCCACACGGTCACGCGGGCGTCGGCCCAGTCCGACTCGTCCAGGACCGACCCGAGCTCGTCGACACCGTGCACGAACACCGAGACCGCACCCACTTGGTCGTGCGCCTCGCCCAAGACGACCAGACGGCCATCGAAGCTGTCTTGGGGGTCGGGCAGGTAGGGCGCGATGTCGGCCCGGCACTCGTCGCTCAGCCCGTCTTGGTCCTGCAGCTCCTCGACGAGCTTGCCGTCGCACGGCAAGGCGTCGACGAACGCAGCCGCGGCCAAGGCCCCCAGACAACCGGGAGCGAACAGGAGCAAGGCACAGGAGGCGACAACGGTGGGGGTCTTCTGCATCGTGGCAACTGCGACGCCCCGGCCGGGGGTGGGATTCAGCCCTACCCCTCCGCGAAGCCCCGAATACAGCGATCGCTGTACTCAATGCTGCACGCCCAAACGGACCCCGAGCTCGCCGACCTCGATCACCGCGCGCCCTCGCCCGCTCGGATCATCCGGGCGTCTCGATGCTGATGTCGGCCACGGTGTCTCCACGCATGCAACGGGCACCTCCGGGGAAGGCGTCCGGCGACGGCGTCCGGCGTTGGACAGGGCCAAGCCGGCTCCGGCCGCCACGACGATCGCTCACCACGACCCTGCCGACACCACCCCCGCCCCTCGCGGGGACACGGGTCTAGCGAAGAGCGCTACAGCGCGGCGCACTCGGCCGAGCCGCCCGCGCGCAGGCGGGCGACGTGCAAGGTGGTGCTGCCGGGGTCGTCGAACCACGCCCAGACCACATCCCCGTCGTAGTGCTGCCGGAACGGATCATCGCGCCGCCCCCAGTGCGCCGCCCCGCCCACGTCGAGCGGACCCTCGAGGAAGGTACCCAGGGCGTCGATCCGCCCCAGCTGCCAGGCGTCCCCCTGCGGCTCGTGCCAGCCCACCACGTACTGCTCGGTCGCATCGCCGGCCGGCTCCCACCGCGCGATCGAGGCGTCGTCCTCATCGACATCGGCGGTGCTCGTCAGCCACACCACGTTGCCGGGCGACAGATCACCGCCGACCATCGACAGGCCGATGTCCTGGTTCATCGTCGACGGATCGTAGGAGCCCTGGCCCGGGGTCGCGGGCGCCTGATGGGCATTGAAGACCAACGCCCAGCCATTGGGAGCAAGTGCCGCGCCGCCCAGCTCACCGGCCACGTCGCCATTGCACCCCGCGTCGACATCGAGCACGTGGGCCGCGTTGTGGTCGAGATAGATGCCGCCGATGCTGTTGGCACCGAAGTCGCCCGAGGTGCCGGGAAAACAATCGGTGACGCACGCGGGCAGGAACGATCCGACCGCGGGGTTGAACCGAAGCAGGTTGCTCATGCTGTGAGAGCACCCCCACCCCCACCCCGTCGACGGCGCACCTTCGGTACCGACCCACTTGAGCGTGTCGCCCTCGTGACCCGAGTCCGAGTGCACGTGATAGTAGGCCCCGTAGGTCCCGTCACCGAACTCCAGCCGACTGTCGCCGATGCCGAAATCGGTCGGCGTGTTGTCGGGGTTTTCCAGCTCGGTGGAGAACACTTCCTCGCCGGCCAGCGTGTAGCGCCGGATCCAGATGCGCTGTTGAGCCGGATCCCACAGCAGCGCACCAAAGTGACCGTCGGACTCCGCGGCGAGGCCACGAAGCTGAAGGCCGGCGGGCAAGTCGAGGACCGTCGTCAGCCCCTGTGCCGCGTCCAGCCGGGCGACGCGGGGTGTGGGCTCGTTGCCGGTCGAAAACCCGACCAACGTGCCGCAATCGGCCAGCGGCGCCACGAATACGGGAGCGACGTGCAGCGGCCCCAGACCCCAGATGCGCCAGTTGTTGACCCCCGCCTGGACCCCCTGCGGCACTTCGATGTCCGTCACTTCGAGTCGCTCGAGCAGCGGGGTATCGGCCGGGGGATCGTCGCTGGTGCTCCCGGTCGTGGGCCCTGATGTGGTGCCGTCGGTGGTGCCAGTGCCAGTGCCAGTGCCAGTGGTGCCCGCGGTGGAGTCGGCCGGACCCGCCGAGTCGGCCGAGCCGTCGCTCGGCCCATCGCTGGTCCCGTCGCCGCCCCCCGAACCGCTCGAAGCCGGGCCCTGGTAGCAGCCCACGATCGCGGTGCACACGAGTATCGAAGTCGTTCGCAGTCGCATGCCCATCATCCCCTCGGGTCTGAACGAGATCCCGCCTGGCCGTCAGGGTACCGCGAACGATGACCGCGTGGGCCGTTCCAACCGCGGCCGCGTCCCCACAACCGCCCATTTGTGGTGAGGAGGGTGACACCCACGGCCTTCACGTCCGGCGACGAGGCCGAGGGGCGCGCAGCCCGACGACCTCGTCCATGGTTGGATTCGAGCGCAGCGCCGCGGCTCAACCGCGACCGATGGCGCGTCGAGCACTGCGGCGCCCGAGCCCGAGCAACAGCAGCCACAACCCGATCACCACCGGGTTGCCGCGCCCGTCCGAGTCCACCGCGCACCCGGAGGTCTCCTGCGGCTCGGACGGCGGCGCGGTGTCGGAGAGCGTCAGGCCCGACACCTCCAGGGCGACCGCGCCGCGGTGCTCGGCGGTCATCGTCACCAGCGTGATGGCAGCGGGAGTCCGCGCCGCATCGGCGGCCGTGGTCGTGAAGCGTGCGAGCGGAACGTCCAGCCACTCGCCGGTCGGGGTCGCGCCGACGGTGGTGCAGTAGGCGGTCCCTGCCGGGTCGTGGATGCACATCCGAGTCGAGCGAGGATTGGTCACGTGGGCCCGCACCGCGGCCAAGCCGTCGAGCGACAGCGGGCGGGACAAGTGCCGAGCCACGCCCCCGAAGCCGTCGTCGTCGGTGACCGTCGCCGTGGTCCGAGCGCAGCCCGCCAGCGCGACGACGGCTTCCGCAGCGTCCACGGTGGGCGCACGCGGAGTGCACTCGGAGCGGCTGAAGTCCGCGGTGGTCGTGCCACCCCACAGCGCATCGTCGTACGCGGCCCAGGCTCCATCCGAGAGCCACAGCTGGTCCTCCACCACGCCGTCGCGCAGCAGCTCCACCGTCACGTCGAGGGCTCGCCCCACGTCGACCGTCAACAGCCCTGCCCGTTGTTCATCGGTCAGCGGCCGCTCCGTCACGGTCTCCGACTGTGCGTTCTCGTCCAGGGTCACCGTGCGGAGCGACAGCGCGCCCCCTGCCCGGAGCGCATCGAGTTCGAGGACCAGCGACCCACCCAGTACCTGTCCCTGGCGCATGACCGCCGCGGGCAGAGTCGTCACCCGGGTGGTGCGCTCGTCCGGCAACCCTGCGGCGACGTCCTCGTCATCGACCAGCGCCTCGTCGCCCGCGGCCCCGAGGGTCGAGTACCGGGCATTGGCGGCGTCGATGACCGCCCGCGCCAGCTGGATCTCGCCGCCGGGCGTCTTCGACCACGTCTGTACCCGAATCACCCGCTGCTCGGCATCGGGGTTGGGGTAGTGCGAGGTCAGCCAGTAGGAGTACAGCGAAGCGGAGGCATCGGCCTGCTCGTGGAGGGCGAAGGTCGCCAGGTGGTCGACGCTGCGCTGTCCCGGATTGGTCGCCGTGGCGTGCAGCAAGGTACGTCCGCCGACGTCGATGGTGGCCAGGTCGCTCAGCCGCGCCCCCGAGGCACGGTCGCACACGACCTTCGAATGCTCGTAGACCCCGCCGACCGTCTCGACCAACAGCACGCTGCCGAGCCGTTCGCCCTGGTCCGAGAGATAGTCCAGCGCATAGACATCGGTCGCATTGGTGAGGTCGACCAAGTCCGACGGCGTCACCTCCACGATGGCCGTCCCCAGGACTCCAGCCGCAGGCGCCAGTGCGGGCAGGTTGCCCGTCGTACCCGCGCGAGGCCGCGGCATGGTGCTCATGCGGCTACGCTCGATCGCACGTCGTGCCAGTGAGGAGGCGAGGCGTCCGTTGGACTCGAGCCCACCACCATCTCCCGAGGTGGCCCCGTTGCCATATTGCGGACCATCGAGGGTTCCGTCGCCGTCGGTATCGGGATCGGCGGGGTCGGTCCCGTAGGCACACTCCTCCTCGAAGTCGCCGAGCCCGTCGCCGTCGGTGTCGACCAGCGGGTCGGCGGCGGTGACCTGGATGCTGGACGTCGTGACATCCGCGAGCCACGTGTACGTGTCGAGCAGAGCCACGTTGCCCTTGCCGTTGCCCTGGAACATGCCCCAGGACCGAGCGTTGACGTTCGGGAGCGTGTCGGTCGTGTACGCGTCGGAGAAGATCCCCGCGCCCCCCGTGCTCTCCAGCCCTTGCTGGCCATTGGGCATGGTCACGGCGTTGCCCTGCACGGCGGTGTCGTTCCAGTACATCGTCAGCGGGCTGCGATTGCCGTCGAAGTGGACCTCGTGCATGCGCATGCCCGGGTAGCTGGTCTCGATGTCGCTGCCCACGTAGTGGAACTCGCCCATCGTCACGCGAACCCGGCAGTCATACGCTCCGGTCGCGACCGCGTTTCCCTGGTGCATTCCGTCCCACTCGACCGCGTTCAAGCCGACCGTCGTCGAGCCGATGAGCAACAGGTCGTCGTCGGTCGTGTTGTCGAAGTTTCCGTCTCCGTTGAGGTCACACTGGAGGTGATAGCTGCCCTCGGAGTTGGTGGAGAACAAGAACGTACCGGTCGTGCCGCCCGGGACCAGCTGCGTACAGGGGGTCATCGCGTTGCCATCGATGTCGGTCGAGGTCCCGCCCGCGTACTGCAGATCGTAGACCTCCGGCTCGATGGCGTTATAGTTGCCGATCGATGGAGGCGACAGATAGATGGGGTACTGCGGGGTCACGGTGTGGCCAGACTGCGAGACACTGCGACCGCCGTCGGGCCCGTCCACGCCGATCCCGTTGGCGTTGATGCTGTACACGTAGCCCGCGAGGCCGTCGAGCTGGAGCTCGATCACCGCATCGGTTCCGGGAGCGCCGCCGGGCACCAATGCGTAGAAGCTCGCCGTCGTCGCCCGGCTCTCGCTGAACGCACCTGCGTTGAAGCGCCAGTCGTACGAGTACAGCCGTCCCGCCCCGTCTGTGGCTCCCACGACAGCCACGTCCCAGTCGGTGAACACCTGCTGGCTCGAGCCCACCGTCACGCGGTAGGCACCGCTGCCGTGCCCGGCCAGGCTGGCGGTGCTGTCGCCCGAGCCCAGTGTCGCCACTGCACCCAGATCCGGCGCCACGACCTCGACCGTGCCAACACCGGTCCACCTGATCGTCTCCACCGACTCGTCGATGATGTCGACGTAGAGCACGGTACCCGAGCGCAGGGCCTGCGTATTGGAGAGCGTCGCCGTCCCCTCCGCTCGACCCACACTCGACACGAAACAAAGGCCCGTACACAAACCGACGGGTAACCAGTGGCTCACTAATGTGCGCACGCCGTAGTGCCAAGCACGAGACGTGCCAAGCGGTCCTGGTCGTCTTAGCGACACCGCGGACGGTTTGCGGTGTCTCGAGAACGAACACCTGTCTCGAACCGGAACGACCCGTTCCTGAGACGATGCCAGAGTTTGCTACCGTGCCGGAGTGCGGACGAGGCCATGGTTGATCTCGGTGCTGTTGCTCGGTGCGTGTAAGGGAGAGCCTTCGTCACCCACCGCGGCCACCAAAGAGGCTGCCCCCCAAGCCGCCCCCGAGGCCGTCCCGCCCACCGCCATCGAGCCGGCCGTACTCGCGGCCAAGGTCGACCCCACCCCGTGCGGGATGATCGATGCGACGCAGGTGCAGGCGCTGCTGGGGCTGCCCTCACCCCCCGAGACGACGTCGGCGACAGCCACGGCTCCCCCACGAACCCACTGTCGGTACGGCTGGGCGGACGGGCAGACGCAGCACTACATCGAGGTGGCCTGGGCTCATGCGCTGGCGGGCAAGCCCGACAAGATCGCCGAGGGACTGCGGCTCACCCGAGACGACATCGCCGAGAAACGACTGCAGTCGATAGCGTTGCCAGGGGTGGCGCTGGCCAGCTGGGGTGAGGGCTGGCTGACGGTCTATCCCAACGATGCGCAGCTGTTTTGGGTGATCATGGATGAGGCCGGCAAGCGTCCCCGCGAGGCCAAGAACCTCGCCGCCGCCATCGCGTCCAAGATCCTCCACGCGCCGTAGCACCCCGGCCATCGCCGGAAGTCGGCTCAGCCCCCGCCCCGTCGCCACGGCCATCGTCGCGCACAACCGCGGCCCATCGCTCGCAGCTCCTCGGCCCGAAACAGACACGGGTAGTACGCCAGCGTCACCAGCGAGAACGGCCCCACGACCATCACCAGTGGGATCGTCAGGTGGATGCCCAGCCCGATGACCGCATAGACCGTGCGCAGCCGCAGCCGGTCGAACCATCGGCGGGCTCTTCCCCCGCGCTCTGCCGTGCTACGGACATACAGCGCCAGCAACACCAGCGGCCAGGTGAGCTCCCAGATCCATGTGACCGCCGTCCCCACCTGCGTGACCGGATAGACATGAGCCAGCCACGTCATGTCGCCGTGCTGCCACGATGGCTGCTGCAAGATGTAGTAGAGCGCCGAGAAACCGCCACCCGGGGTCCATGACAGCGAGATCTTGTGGAGCCCGGTCGCCGTGTACAGCACCACCAGCTGCACGATGATGAGGTATCGCGGCCAGGCAGCCACCAGCCGCGCATCCATCCAGCGCCCGTGCCGTCTGCGGCACTGCACCGACAAGGTCGCGGTGGAGTCCGCCAGCACCAACAACCACAGCGAGTTGACCAGCAACGGGTCGTAGCTGCAGCGCGTGTCGGTATCGAGCGACGTCAGGGCCAGCATGCCTTGGGCCGCAACCAGGGCCGAGACTCGGCCTGCAATCCCCAGCGTGAGGGTGACGCCCGCCAGCAGCGTGACCACCACCAACCCCCACACCACCGAGGGCGTGGCCCCGCCCAGCGCCTGGACCAGCCACCCCCCGGTCAGCGGCAAGATTCCGCCGTGCGCCGCATCGATCCAGATCGGGCGCACCAAGCCGGCCATCACCACCGACAGCACCGACGCCACCACGGCCGCGCCGCTGCCGATGCGAAACAGGGCCAGCGCCTCCCCACTCTCTCGACGGCCGATCCTGTCGACCCATCGAAGCCAGGCTCGCCCCGGGGCGCCGAGGATCCGGCTCACCGAAAGTCCTCCAGTCGGTGGGTGACCACCTGGGAAAACCGCCCCTCGGGTTCCCAGCCCTCGCGCACCTGTGATGGGCTCGGCGTCTGGTAGACGAACAGGCGCACCCGCACCCGGCTCGCCTCGGGGAAGTCCTGGGCGGCCTTGGTCGCGATCCAGCGGGTCAGCGCGTCGTACCGACGTCGGTATCGCTTCCACCCGTAGCGAAACAGCATCGCCCGCATGCGCACGTGATCGAGCTGGGGCGCGCGCCAGTCGTGCTGGTCGGAGCGCGCGATCTGGATCGCTCGCCACTGCCCATCCCGCTCGATGTCGATGTGAAGCCGCCCCGGATGCCGGTGCGGGGCCACGAACATCCGCCACGTCTGGCGCACACCGAAGACGTCGCGGTAGGGCCGCAGCGGCGTCCGCAGAGTGTGGAGCGCCTGCGTCCACGACTGGGCGATCTCGTATACGCGCTGCTCGAGCTCCGGCGTCTCGATCGGCATGCCCCACGAGGTCAGCCGCTCGGCCCACCCCTCGAGCTCGGCCTGCACGGTGGGATTGGCCCAGGCATCACGGCGCAGCGCCACCCCTCCAGCATCGGGAATGGCCAGCACGATCACCGCCAGTAGATGCGCCGCCACCAACACCGCGCGCACGTGGGCCCATGCCCCGCGGGGAGGGCGTGGAGTCTCGTCTGGCGCCTCGACTCCGTGTGGCACGATCAGCGCGACCGCCCCGACCGTGCGACCCGGAACCCGATGCTCTCGGTCCCGATCGTGGGCGAGATCGAGTCACGAAACGCGGACCGCAAGAACTCCGGACTGTTCTCGAACGAGCCGCCCCGCAACCCACGATAGTTGCCCGAGGTCGGCCCCGCGGGGTCATGCACCACCCCCGTCGGATAGTCCCCGTCGAAGTCCCAGATCCACTCTCGAGCGTTGCCGTGCATGCCATACACCCCCCATGCGTTGGGACCATACGTCTGCACGGGGGCGAGGCCCTCGTAACCGTCGGAGCAGTCTGGCTCGGTGTCTTCGTTGAGGTTGGCGTGGACACACACGACCGAGCGGTCGCCAAAGCTGTAGGGCGTGGTCGTGCCTGCCCGGGCGGCCGTTTCCCACTCGGCTTCGGTGGGGAACCGAAAGCCGTCACAGCTTCGGTCCCAGACCCACTCGCTGTACACATGCTGATAGCACTCGGAGAATCCGAGCTTGCGCGACAGCGTGTTGGCGAAGCGGGCTGCGTCCTCCCACGTGATCTTGTTGACGGGATAGTCGTCACCACAGCCCACGCTGCACTCGCTGGGCGCATCGCCCATCACGGCCCGCCACTGCGCCTGGGTGACCTCGGTCGTGCCGATCCAGTACGCCGACAAGACCGCTTGGTACGCCCGCTCATCGGCGTCCCG
>JAHZJA010000272.1 GCA_022601155.1 Deltaproteobacteria bacterium
ACCGCCAAAGTCGAGGCTAGTCCCCGTCTCGCGGCGGCATGAGCCAGTGGTGTCCCACCGACCATCCGAGCAAGCGTCGAACCGGCCGCCGCTGGTACGTCCCACGGCCCTGGTCGTTGAAACGACCACCCTCCATGACCATGCGCAGGCCGGCCACGACGAGGGAGAATCGCTGCGCCCAGGCTGGATCTTGGCGCCACACCAAGGCCTCGAGCTGTGCCAGCTGGTGGTGCTGCACGGCGGGCTCACACAGCGACAGATAGAACAGTGCCTGCCGCCACGCGTAGGCGGTGTTCTTGAGCATGCGCAAGCGAGCGGTGAAGGCCGGCGCGGTCTGCTGGTGACGCCGCACGACCCACTGCAGCGTGCGCTCGGCGAGATCGGGCGCGAGCTGCCGCAGCGTGTCCTCGAGGCCGAGGCCGTCGAGCAGCACGGCGAGGTTGTGGGTGGTGAGGATCTGGCTCTGCTCGAGGATTGCCCCGTTGCGGGCCACTCCGTGGTTGCCGTCGCCCGCCTCCTTTGCACGGCGGGTGCACAGCTCGGCGAAACCCCGGGCCGTTCGTTTTCCCCACCGCTTCCCCGTGTCGCCGTGCAACGCGAGTGCGTCCTCGGGGCGGGGAAGGTCGTAGTAGCGCGCGTACACGGTCCCCGCGAGACGCCGGGAGGCCACCGCGGCCGCTTGCGCCCACTTGGCGGTGAAGGTCCCCATGAAGATGTCGGCAGCGATCTCTTCGACCAGCGGCAGCGAGAGATCTGCGCGCTTGGCCAGTGGTCGCATCTCGCTCACCAGGGGGTTGGGGGTGATCGTCTGGGGGAACGCCGACAGGGCCAGGACGGTGACCTGCGCCAGTGCTTCGGTCGCCTGGGTGGCCGTGCCCAAGTCTGCGCGGCGTAGCGGGTGCAAGGCGGCCACCCACGGCAGCTCCTCCAGCTGAACCTGGTGCGCCAGGTCGAGCAGCAGCAGCGAGCGGCGGCGCCGAAACGCGGCATAGATCTGCTCGTAGAGCTCGCGCAGCGCCGCGTCGTCGAGGCCCGCCGATGCGATTCGGGCCGTGACCTGGGGGAGCATCTCGGCCAGCACCTCGGCCGAGCCGATCACGCCGCGCTGTACGAGTTCCTCGATCGGAGCCTCGAGCGCGCGCTCGGCCTTGGCGACCAGGTGGCGTGGAATCGCGATGCCGGGGGGAGGGCCGGGTGCTCGTTGGGCTGGATGGGTCGATCGACGATGTCGAGCCCGGCGAGGCCGCGCCCCGGCTCGGCGGTATCGAGGCGCGTGGCAACCACCTGGGCAAATGCGACGAAGGATGGGCGTGCCGCGGCTCGTGCCTGCTCCTGCCTCAATGCGGTACGACGTTTGGAGCCCGGCGCTCCGCGGCGCGAGCTGGTGTTGGCGAGGGCTCGTCGAATCCAGCCGACCGCGCGCCCGTCGAGCGCTTGGCTGTTGGTGGGGCAGCGCTTCAGCGCGTTGCGGAGTCGGGCAAAGTTGCTCCGCGGGTGTGCGTGCTTGCGGCAGCGTCGGTGGGCCTTGGTGGCTCGTGTGTAGTCGGCCAGCCAGGCCTCGCGCAGCGCCGCCCAGTCGTCGGGCCAGCGACGGCACGGCCAGCTTCCCGCGACGATCGGCTGGCCATTGCGTCCACGCGCGAGCTGGCCGCTGTCGTCGCGCTCCAGGTGCGGCAGCGCTCCATCCACCGTGCTCGACCACAGCGCCACGAGCCGGTCGCACAGCGGATTCCACACCCGCAGGGCCTCGTTCATCGTCTCGACGCTGGGCTGCGGTTGGACTCGACGAACTTCGACGGCTGCCTCGGCGGCCGTCTGCAGGGTCACCGTGGACCCGCGCGGCCGGGGCTTGTCGGTCAGCGGCGGATAGAACCGCAGCCGGTGCATCAGCGGTTGGAGTGTCGCGGTCAGCTCGAGCGCCTCGGCCGGGTAGCCATGCTCGGTAAGCCACGCGACCACGGCCAGCGCCCCTTCTTCGGGCAGCTTCACGTCGATCCGTCGGGCCGCGATCGCCTCGGACAACACACCTTGGCCTTCGTCGCCGAGGAACCAGCGGTTGAGCTGCGCGCGCGGAGTCGATTCCGATGGTTGCGGGTCCAGGGTGGCGAGCCGCTCGCTCTCGTGGGGCAGCAACGGGCCTTCGGCCAGATAGTTGCCGGTTGCGAACCCACCGTGCATCACCTCGAGGGTCACCCACGCGGGGGTCTCGGCCACGGGGGCGCGTCGGCCCACCGACAGATCGCCCGAGGCCATGCCCTCGATCACGGCTTGCCAACGGTCGAGCTTCGCCCGTGCCCGTGCGCGCACGGAGGGGTCCGCGTGCTGGCGCACGGTCTCGAGGGCCCGCTGCATGCGGGCCCAGGCGTAACCGATGGAGGCGGTCGAGGTGGGATCGTCGGTCATGGTCCTGGCGGCAGACCCTCGCCGGGGATGTCTGGACATGGAGGCAGGGATCGAACCCGCGCCCTCCCGGTGAAAGCCGGGCGCTCTACCGCTGAGCTACTCCATGCGGTGGGCGACCATAACAACAATCGCGGCTGGAGTCGGGCGAGCGGGCAACGACACCGTCGGAGGCGTCGCCCGTTTGCCGAGGTCGTCGACGTTCCACGCGCACAGCTCGAGCACTCACGTCGGGACGTCGACGAGCAACGGAGTTCTGCCCGTGCTCTCATGCGGCGGGAGGGTCCACAGACTCGGCGTCGCCGAGCGGCCGGTCGGCTGCGGCGCAGGCAGGCGGGCGTCGAACGCCGTGGCGGACTCCCTGCTTGCGTTGCGGGTTGAACTCGTCTAGGCGTGGCGCCAATGCACTACACGCGCTGGATCGCCGTACCCATCATCCTCGGTCTGTGCCTGCCTCCGATCGGCTG
>JAHZJA010000273.1 GCA_022601155.1 Deltaproteobacteria bacterium
CTTCCAGTCGGTGTTCCAGCTGAAGAAGCTCGATCGCCACAGCTGCATCACGCTCGAGGAATGCAGCCGATCGGCCATCTGGGTGTTCCACATCGAGCCGAGCCATCCCAGGGCCCGACCGCCGCGGAAATAGTTGTCGCGCACATCCTGCGGCCCGTGGCGGCGCGCCCACATCAGCAGCCGCACCATGGGCACCAGGGTGAACGTCGCGGGATAGCGACGCTGGGCGTCGGTCACCTTCCACGGCTCCGGGCACAGCGGGCAGCTCGCGAGCAACGCGAACATCCGCTGGGTGGCCGCGGGCTCGCTCAGCGTGCCCCGCTGGACCTCCTCCATGATCGCGCACGCGTCATCGAACAGCTGGCGGTAGGAGTCGAGGTCGACCGCCTGGATGCCCCGGTACGGCTTGCGCTCGAAGCCCTCGTACGCCGACGGATCCTCGGCCGCACGACTGAACACCTCGTGCTGACCGCTGACGCCGTAGAGGCTGCCGAGGGTCCACACCCGATGCCACGCGTTCCACAGCTCGAACGACGAGAACGAGCGGTACGAGTGCGCGACGAGGCGGTCGTAGTAGTCCAGGCACTTGTCGAACCACTCGTTGACGTGGTCGAAGCGGTCGTCGCGGAAGTCGTCGTGGCGCACCGACTCGACGATCTGCTCCCCGGCGACGTTGATCGCCCAGGCCGTGAACGTCAGCCCGCTGGAGAACAACGCGTCGACGAAGCCCGCCGCGCTCGGCATGAGGAAGTAGCGCGCCCCGCCGCAGCGCTTGGAACGGTACTGCATGCGATCGCTGGCCACCCAGCCGCGCACCGCCGTGGCCCCCTCGAACTGCTTGCGCAGCGAGGGAAAGCGCTCGACGAACTGACGGAACTCCTCCTCGGGCGACACCCCCTCGGGTCGGGGCCAGCGCTCGCGATCGAGACACAGCCCCACGCTGCACAGCGGGTTGGTCGACGCCTTGTGGTTGTCGAACGGGATGACCCACAGCCAGCCGCCCTCGAAGATGTGGTGCAGCGTGCCCTGGTGGAACGGGCTGGGCATGCCGTGCTCGCGGCGATCGGGCGCGCAGCGGTCGTAGGGCAGCACCCCGATCATGTGGGTGAACAGGGCGCGCGAGTCGGTCCGCATGCCGTCGGGCGGCAGCCGCAACCCCAGCACCTTGCCCACCGTTCCGCGACGCCCGGTGCCATCGATGATGAACTTGCCGCGGACGGTCTGGCCCTTGGCGGTCACCACCGTGACCCCGTCGTCGTGGACGTCGACGGTGTCGACCCCGGTCTGCTGCAGGATCGTCACACCGTAGCGAACGGCCAGACCGAACACGTACGAGTCGGTGTCCTGGCGGAAGAAGTGGATGTCGGGGCCGAACGGCGGGGCCCAGGTGGGAAACTGCGTGAAGTGGTCGGCCCGCTGGGGCTGGCCCTCGCGGTGGAAGGCGTAGGTGAAATTGCGCTTGACCCCGCACGCCGAGCTCACGTGGCGGCGCACGCTGGCGAAGTTGCTCAGGTTGGCGATCTCGGGGACGTCGTAGCGCTGGGCGAGGATCCCCATCAGCGCGGTCGACTCGGGGGTGGTCGACTCACCGATGGCGAAGCGCGGGTGGCTCCCCTTCTCGATGAGCACCACGTCGAGGCCCTTGCGGGCGAGCACCGTGGCGAACAGGGACCCCCCGATGCCGGACCCGAGCACGATCACGTCACAGTCGCGGGTCGAGGAGGATGGGCTTTTCGTGGTCATCGTGTCGTCTCCGTGGGGCGAGCGGTGGCTCAGGCGTATTGGGCACATTCCCGGGCGCGGGCCGGGGCGTTGGCCTTGTCGGCGAACTCGGATGTCTCGACGAAGGAGGTGAAGCAGCCCTGCATGCACAACGCGAGGTCGTCCTGGAACGGGGTGTCGCCCAGGGTGCGGCGCATGGTGTCGACGACCTCGGTCTGGAGGTCGTCGACGGCCTGGAGCATCGCGAACGGCCCCTCGACGAGCAGGTCGAACGCCGCCTTGCAAAAATCGTCCATGCGGACCGCGACCCACTCGCGCAGCTGCACCCCCGAGGCCTGCAGCTCGCGGGGCACCTCGGGCTGCTGGCAGTCGTCGTCGATTGCGGCGGCCAGGGCCCGCCGCAGATCCATCAGCTCCCCCTGGAGCCGACGCATGCGGCGGTCGTAGCTGGGCGAGGCGCCGTTCTTGACGTGCTCCGGCGGCGAGCGGAGGCCCCACACCAGGCCGAACCAGCTCAGGACGACCAGCCCGTAGTAGGTGATGTCGATCTCGTACCAGAAGAAGCCCTGGCGACACGACGCGGGGTAGTGGTGGTGGTTGTTGTGCCAGCCCTCGCCGAGCAGGGCGATGGCCAGCAGCCACTTGTTGCGGCTGTTGTCGGTGGTCGGATAGCGGCGGTAGCCGCCGAAGCGGTGGCCGAACGAGCCGATCCCGTGGATGGCGTGCCAGATGAGGATCGTGCTCAGGAAGAACCCGTAGAACACCCCCGTCCAGCCGAACGCGAGGTAGAGTGCCACCGCGTAGGCGGTGGGCACGAGCAGGTTCCACTCGTTGAGCCAGCGCAGCTCGGGGTAGCGGGCCAGGTCGGGGACGCGCGAGTAGTCGGTGTAGCGGTTGTCGCGGTCGAGGAACCAGCCCATGTGCGAGTACAGGAAGCTGCGCTGGATGGGCGAGTGGACGTCCTCGGGCTGATCGGAGAATCGGTGGTGGTGGCGGTGGTACTCCGACCACCAGATCACGCCCTTTTGCACCGCCATCGTGCCCAGCAGCGCCATGAACAACTGCATGGGGCGATTCATCTTGTAGGACCGATGGGAGAAGTAGCGGTGAAATCCGCCGACGAGGCCGAACATGCGCGCGACATAGCTGACCCCACAGATCGCCACCCCCTCCCAGGAAAAGCCCACCCACAGCACCCCGAGGGCGCCGAGGTGGATGGAGGCATACCCGAGGTAGTAGATTGCGCTCTCGGGAATACCCAGAATGC
>JAHZJA010000274.1 GCA_022601155.1 Deltaproteobacteria bacterium
CAGACCAAAGTCCACCAGCGCAATGCTCCCGTCGGCCCGGACCAGCACGTTGGACGGCTTGAGGTCGCGGTGCACGACACCATGACCGTGCAGCGCCCCCAGACCGTGAGCGAGTCCGACCAGCGCCTGGCGTAACCGCGAGGGGTCGACGCCGTCGGGCCCGCGCACCCACGACAGCACATCGCCGCCGTCGATGAGCTCCATCGTGAAGAACGCCGCCTCCACGTCGACGAACAGCTCGTACAGGGTCACCAGGTTGGGATGAGCGACATCGGCCAACGATCGGAACTCGCGCTTGAACCGAGGCAGCGCATCGGGCTCGATCCCCGCCAGCACCTTGAGCGCCACCCGATGATCGAGCCGCCGATCGTAGGCCTCGAACACGGTGCCGTGTCGACCGTGGCCGAGCACCGAGCGCAGCTCGAACCTGTCGACGAGCGTCTGGCCGAGCATGTCCCCGAGGTCCAGAGGCTCGGCTCCACCTTCGACGACCGCAAGGGTGCGCTGGTCGTGGTCGGCCACCTCGTCGAGCCTACCAGCCACGCGACCACGAATTCCCCTTACGTGGAGGGCCCGACGGGCTGGACCTCAGCCAGCCGGCGGTGGCGGTGGCGGTGGAGCACCCTTCGAGATCCCCGACGGCTCCCCCGGTCCGGCAGGCTGCCCCGCAATAGTGCCGTCGGGCGCTCTTTCGCGGTCATCGGTGGGGTGCTCGAGCTTCCACTCCTCGATCTTCGTACCCACGTTGGTGCCTCCGGCCCCCGCCTCGTCGAGGAAGGCCTCGGCCCGCAACAGCTCGCCCCGAACCCGGGCATCCAGCTGCCCCGCGTCCCAACGCGCCAGGGCCAGCTCGAAGTGGAGCTCGGCGCGAAGGTCCGACTCGAGCTCGAGCGGCTCGGCCCGCGACGCGAGAGCCTCGAGCGCGCCTACGGCCCCGGCCGCGTCACCCCGCCGCCGCCGTAGGCCGGCCAGAGCGACCCGGCTGACGATCACCATCGGGTGCTCCTCGCCGAAGTGCCGCTGTCGTAGCTCGAGGGCGCGCTCGTGCAGGCGCCTCGCTTCGTCGAGCCGCTGTTGATCGGCCCGTACCGACGCCAGGTTGTGCAGACCGCGGGCCACCTCGGGGTGGTCGGCACCGAGCTTGTCCTCGTACAATTTCTGCGCCCGACGCAGCTCGCGATAGGCCTCTTCGAACCGACCCATCCCACGCAATGCCACGCCCGCGTTGGCGATGGTGGTGGCCACGAACAAGTGCTCGGGGCCCAGCCAAGCCTCGAAAGCGGGGAGCGCCTTGCGATGTTGGGCCAACGCATCTTCGTACCGACCGGTCTCGTTGTAGACCACGCCGATGCTCGCCTCCGCGGTGGCCACCTGGGGGTGGCCTTGTCCGAGCGTGGTCTCCAGCACCCCGCGCGCGGCCTGGTACGTCTCGAGAGCATCGTCGTAGCGCCCCAGGTGGAGCAGGGCATTGCCCAGGTTGATCCGCTCGACGGCGACCAGCGGACTGTCGTCCCCCGTCAGCTCGCTGCGCTTGGCGATCGCGTCCTGGTAGTACAGCAGGGCTTGGTCGTTGTCGCCCTTGCGATGAAGGACGTTGCCGAGGTTGTTGTACAGGGACGCTCGCGCCGACCCCTGGTCGTCGATGCGATCGAGCAGCGCGCGCGCCTGGTCGGCCCACGTGATGCCCTCGTCGTAGCGCGCCAGCCGATCACCAACCACCGAGACCAGCTGCGTGGCGGCCCGCGCCGCGACGGCATCGTGGCCGATCCGCAGCCCCGCCCACATCACATCGCGCAGTCGGGCCTCTGCTTCGGTGAAGTCGCTGCTGTTTTCGAGGGCGATGCCGACGGCCAGCATCGCCTCGACGATCAGCGGCTCGTAGCCCAATAGCTCCGCCGACTCGAGCGCGCCTTCAGCCAGCGCCCGCGCCTCTTGCTGCCGCCGCACGGCCCCCAGTGCGGAGACATCGCGGAGGGTCTGCCGCAGCACCTCGATCTGTTGTCGCGTGGCCTCGTCCTCGGGCAGCGGCAAGCGTGCCCGCAGCCGCTCCGTGTCCGCGCACGACTCCAGCCCGGGCAATCCGCTGACGATGGCCACCGCCCGCTGCACGACCGCCGGGTCGGCATCATCGAACACATCGAGCACCGCCCGCACCTCGGCGAGGTGCTCGTGAAGACAGCTCATCCGCAGATCGAGCAGCTCGTCCGACTGCTCTCCCGTGACCCGGGTGGCCTCGCACGTCTCGCGGTGGGTCCGTACCCACGTCTCGAGATTGGCATCGACCCGACGCTCCACCCCTTCCCAGGTGTGCTCCGCGTACGGCAGGTCCGTCTGGAGAAACGCCCCCCGAACCGACTCCCGACGGACGTCGCTCCACAGCGACTCCACATGGGCGGCACCGTCCTGGCAGGGGCGAACGTCACCACCGCTGCCCAGCTGGTGACCGGCCGCTGCCGTCACCCCGGCCAGCAGCACGACGCCCGCCACCATCCCCACCCGGCGACGCCGGGTCGACACGGGATCGTCTTCGAGCACCGCGACCAGCTCGGCCATGTTCGGCCAGCGCTGGGCGGGCCGCGGCGCGAGTCCTCGCAGGACCAGCTCCTCGAGCCACGGAGGAACGTTCGCCTCGGCTGGGATCTCGGTGACCCGCCCTTCCTGCTTGAGCCGCACCAGCTCGTGTAGATGGGACGCGGGGAACGGCTCGATGCCGTACAGCGCCTGGAACAGCGCGACACAGAAGCTGAACTGATCGCTGCGTGGCCCCACTCCGGCCCCAGCGTGTTGCTCGGGAGCCATGTAACGCGGGGTTCCGACCACCGCATCATCGAGGGTCAGCGGGGAGGACAGCACGTCCGAGTCACCGAAGTCGCGGAACTCCGGCACGCCGTCGGACAGCTCGACATTGTTGTCGGAGTCACCCCCCAGCGCCGACACCTGGGAAATCGATGCATTGCTCGAAGGGTCGGCACGCGCGAGACCGAAATCGAGCACCCGCACGCGTCCGTCGGCACCCACCAGCACGTTGTCCGGCTTGAAGTCCCGGTGCACGAGGCCGGCATCATGGGCGGCGATGAGCCCCCGCCCTGCCAGGCCGAACACGGCTCGAATCTTGGCTTGCGGCGGCTCCTCGCGCTCGAGCCATTGGGTGAGGGTCTGCCCCTCGATGAACTCCATCGCGACGAACACCGCGTCTTCATGACGGCCCACGTCGTACACGTTGACCACGTTGGGGTGCGACAGCCGTGCGATGGCCTGGGCCTCGCGCATCAGTCGGGTCGCGGCCTGGTCGACGCCACGCCGCTGCTGCGCCGCCTTGGGGATGAGGATCTTGAGGGCGATCTTCCGGTTGAGCTGCGGATCGAAGGCGGCGTAGACGACCCCCATCCCACCCGCGCCCACTTCGTGCAGGATCAGGTAGCGATTGACCGAGGTCCCGGGGGGATACGCCGCCTTGGGCGTGGGCTCTGGGTCTTCGTCGTGGACGATGGTGTCGTCCAAGACATCGGAATTGTCGCCGAGCCCGTCCCAGGGGCCCTCGCGGGTACGGCCGGCGTCCTTCATCCCCGCCCCCCAGGATGCCAAAGCGCCTCGTGGCGGTCGAGCAAAGACCGTGTGGGGGCTACCACGACCGCATCGATGGCCCCGAAGAGGTCCATCGCGCGGGCGCACGCGCGAAAATCACTGCAGGAACCAAAAGAGGTGTTCGTAGTAGGCGGGGTCCCACGGGGGAACGAAGTGACCTTCGACCTCGTGTTGCCAGCTGTCGTCGCCCGCTTTGCACGCCTTGGCCTCACCCGTGTGGCGGAAGATCGTCGCGCCACGACATGCCACGGTGAGGCCTTCGTCTACCTTGTCGTCGTACTGACTACGCAGGCCGAGGTTGAGCCGGGTCTCGCAGCGCGGAAACTTCCACCGGTTTTCGTCGGTGCGTTCTTGCCCTACCAAGGAGAAATCCGTGTCTCCCTGCTTGCCCACGCAGATCTCGAGCCGTCCGTTGTGCCCGTAGATGTAGAACTCGACCACCATCAGGATCGGAAGCGCCCACCACAGTCGGGAGGCGCGACGACGCACCGTAGCCGGCGCCGCCGACGAGGCCGCCCCGGCCGCGGCTGCAGATGCGGCCGATGATGGTTCGTCGCCGGCTTCATCGTCGTCGGAGGGAGCCACAGCGTCCGCTTCGTCGTCGGCAAACGGGTCGGAGATCGCAGCCGGACTGGCCCCGTCCGCTTCGTCACGGCCGTCTGCGGTGTCCCCGATTGCGGACGCTTCGTCGTCCGTGGAACCCGAACCAGAGCCGTGGGCATCGGAGCTCGACGGTGCTGACGAGTCGGCAACGACCGCCGGGTCGCCCTTCGAGTCACCCTCGTCACTCGCCGTGGCGGTGTCGGATGCAGCCGGTGTTGCGGCGTCTTCGGCGTTCTCCGGGCGTTCGACGTCGTCGACCATCGGCATGGGTTCAATACCAGGCCGCCCGAGCAAGTGCCAGCGGGGTCGGCGACCGTGCGCAGCCACGGTACCCCTGACCACACCTATCACTCCCGTGGAACTTCACCCCCCGTTCGCGCGTCCAACATCGAGTGATCCTGGCGAGGGACATCGCGTGTCGATCTCGACCAAGCCGTGGCCTCCGCGTGACCGGGCGCCCCGGTCCCGGCCGTGCGTCGGGCTACACCGAGCACCCTCGTCTGTGTCATAGTTATCGACGACGATGGGGAAAAACGGCGTCCCGTCTACGACGGGCAACGACGTGATCGTCGACCAGGGGGTACCGAACGAAAATGACGGCCGCAGCAGACGACACATGGATCCAAAGCTCGCTCGCGCGACTCGAGGAGCTCGAGTCTCAACGTGAGCAGATCGCCGCCTCGGGTCAGACCGACAAGCTGACCGAACTCGATGAGGAGATTCGTTCCCTCTACGAGGTCCTCGAGTCGGTCGCGTCCGATGACGAAGGCGGAGCTCCCTCGGCCAACGAAGGCGTCGCGCCCGTCGCCGTAGCGCCCGTACACGCGGCACCGGCCGCAGTGGCGGCCGCACCGATGGCCGCCGCTCCCTTTGCCGCCGCGCCCATGGCTGCACCGATGGGCGCACCGCCGATGGGTGCACCCGCCGCAGGCATGCAGGCCAGCCCGCCCATGGACTACGTCGACGACGACGACGACATCAAGCCCCCACGAGGGCCGCTGTTGATGATCGTCATCGGGTTGCTGGTGCTCGGCGGCGGTGGAGGCATCGCCTATGCCGTGATGAACGGCGGCGACAAAGAGGTTGCCAAGCCCGCCCCCACGGGCCCGGCCAAGGTCATCAAGGCAGGAGCCATCGTCGAAGACACGCAGGAGCCCCAGGTCGCCAAGGGAGCCGAGGGCGATCGCACCCGCGGGACCAACTTCAAGGAGGGCTCCGGCAACAACGACTCGGGGGCCACCCGCCGTCGCAGCAGCGGCAGCAGCTCTCGCTCGTCGAGTTCCAGCAAGAAGCCCGACAACGGACGCAAGATCGAGTTCTCCAAGGGCGAAGATCCCCTGGGCGGCGTCGACTAGATCGCGCAGCGGGGCCCGCACCGGGCC
>JAHZJA010000275.1 GCA_022601155.1 Deltaproteobacteria bacterium
AGCCCGTGCTGCCGTCTTGTGGCTGCTCGCAATCGGCGATGCACACCGAGCAACCCGAGGCGGTCCCGGCCCCGAGTATGGCCAGCAGGGTCAGCGCGTGGGTCGGCGAGCATCGCATCGAGATGAACTCATTGGGCATCATGACGATGGGTCGGGCGTTGATGTCGATCTCGTTGAAAAAACTCGCCGCACGGACCAGGACGCCGACGAGGCCCGCAACCGCTGGCCTACGGCGCTTGGGCGAGACGCCGTGCCACCGCGTGAGCCTCGGCCGCGAACGTGCCACGAGGGTACTGGTGCAGGTACTGGTCGACGTAGGTCTGGGTGTCGGTCCGTGAGCCCCTGCGGTCGGCGGCCTGCACCTTCTCGAACAGCGCCAGCTCGTCCGCGAGTGATGCGGGCGGCGCAGGGGTATCGGTGGTACGCGCGGGCGTCGGGGGGCCCGTGTTCACCGGAACGAACCGGGGAGGCGGAGCACGATCGAGCGCCGCGAGTCGGGCCGCGGTGGCCAGCGCGGGCGTCGAACGCCGCGAGGTCGGCGGGATCACGCCCCGCGCCTGCGTCTGGGGAGGCACCGCGTCGGCGGCGGCGATGGCCTCCTCGGCGGGTGTCGTCACCGTCGGTTGTGCGGGGACCAGCATCCGCAGGGTCAGCGCCATCGTGATCGCGCCCAATCCAAACCCCGCCACGGCGTTGGCCGAGATTCCGATGCCGGTCGAGAGGGCTGCCGCGGGCACGGCGGTGGACGAGACGACGGGGCCGAAGCCGAGTGCGACCCAGGTGCGTCGACGACTGTGCGCAGCGGGCCGGACCGCGAGATCGAGGCTGACCAAGCGACGGGATCGCTTGGCGAGGTGTCTGCGGGCGCCGCGAAGCCGTGCGTACACGGTGTTGACGTTGACGCCCAGGCGCTCGGCGATCTGGGGGCCTTGGAGCTGCTCGAACTCCGCGAGCACGAACACGATGCGCTTTTCATCGTCGAGCTCGTCGAGCCAGGTCTGCATCAGCTCCAGCGCCTCGAGGCGACTGACGCGATCATCGGGGCTGGGGTGGGGGTCGGGATGATCGAGGGAGACGGGCCCGGACTCCCGCTTGCGTTGATGGCGGTAGCGCAGCGCGATACGGCGCGTGATCTCGAACAACCACGTGGTCAGCTTGGCCCGGCCCTCGAAGTCCGCCAATCGGTGGTGCACGACGATGAACACGTCCTGGGTGGCGTCGTCGAGCTGTGCAGCGCCCACACCCAGACGGGCGAGGGTGCGCCAGACATAGGTGTGGTGCTGACGGAAGACGTCCTCCAACCGCAGGGCAGGGCGAGGCCGGACGCGCCGGGAGGCCAGTGGAGGGGAGGGCAGGTCCACTCGGCTATTGAGTCCCCGTGCCGCTGCCATTCCGTGCAGAAAAATACAGTTCGATTCCGACGAACGCTCGCGCATTGGCCGCTGGGATCCGGAGTACGACCAGATCGCTGTGACCGGGGCCGACCGCGAACTCGGAGCGGGCCAAGGCCACCGCGCCGCCCACACCCGCCCGCAAGCCCACCCAAGGCCTGGGGATCCACACCACCGATGGCTCGACGACCAGATCCAACCATGGCGCCCAGGCCGGCACTGGACGCGAGATCCTCCCGCGCCCGATGCCCCGCACCGCACCTCCTCGCACGCCTGCGCACATCGGCACGCGCCAGCGTCGTCCCGGGGCGACACCACATCCGCGTACAGCGAGCGTCATCAACAACAGCTCGCCGGTCGCCACGCCGGGCCTCACCCCCTCGAACGGCGTGGTGGGCCAGTAGCTGCCTTCGGCCTCCACACGCCATCGTGTCCCCTCGACACCGCCCGTGGCCGAGACCGCTCCCGCGACACGTGGACCCATGCCTGCGGCCGCCGACCCTCCGATTCCAAGCAATCCGCGACGCCCGAACGTGGGGGTGGTGACCGATGCCGCGGAATCGCGGGGTGAGCTGGGGGCAGGGCGTTCGGTCGCGCGTGTCTTGGGTGTCGTGGTCTGCGTCGATGCTCGTCCTTGCACCGGAACGACGTTGGGTCGCGGGCTGGGTGTCGTCATGCGTTCGCCGACGCGCACGGGCTCGACGCGCACGGCGACCATCAATGCGATGGCGCGGGTCAGCAGGGCGCACGAAGGGGCGTGGAGGCGTCGCTCGATGCGCTGCGGATCGACGATGACGACCTCCGCCGACCACTGATCGTCGTCCGTGGCGCGGACGCTCGCGCGAACGGTCGTGGCTGCGCGGGCCTGGGCGCTCGGGGCCCCGACATAGCGCAGGATCTGACCACGCAACTGCGCCAGATCGGGACACGCTGGAGGTGCGCTCCACACCATGGCAACGCCATCGAGCGCCGGATCTGCGACCGGCTCCGGTGCCGCGAGCGACCCTGCCAGCAGGGCTGCGAACAACAACGCCACCGAACAACGATAGCGTGAAACGACGAGGTCCGAGCTGCGACGGATGATGTGTCTGGTGGGTCTACTCCCCGCAGCGCGTGGTGGAGGAGTATGGTGACCACCGTGGATTGGACGATGGCGGTGTCGCTCGGTATTGCGCTGGCCTGTGCGAGCTGTTCGGCTCGGGGCATTGGTGAGGCGGGGCCCAGCGGCACCACCGATCTGCCGCCATCGGCTGGGACCACGGGCGGAGGAAGTGTCGGCACCACCACCGACAGCAACACCACGGTCGCCGACTCCTCTTCGGCCGAGTCGTCAGCGGGCCTCCCTGGCACCGATGACACGGGCCCAGGCCGGCTCGGACGGTGCGGGCGCGAGCAAGTCATCCCGCTGCCGCCCGTCGATTGCACCGGGGTCGATGGAGTCTTCGTGGGCGACATCGGGATCGGGGTGGGCGGTGACGACCCCGCAATTCTCGAGGGCATCGCCAGGGTGGAGGGCGGCATCGACATTTTCGACAGTACGGTCGTCGACGTGAACTTCATGGCGTGTGTCCGAGAGGTCACCGGCAGAGTGGTGTTCCTCGGCAACGCCGAGTTGGTCGATGTCGGTGGGCTGTGGAGTCTGGAGACGATCGGGACAGACTTCATCTTCGCTGAGAACGAATCGCTGGTCGTGTTCGACGGACTGCCAAATCTGGCCATGGTGAACGACGACATCGTCTTTCACGACAACGAGTCGCTGGAGGTCATCGCGGGTCTTCAGAGCCTCGTACACATCGAGGGCGACTTGACGATCCAAGGCAACCCCGTGCTCACGAGCATCGAGGGGATTGCGGGACTGATGGTGATCCATGGGGTGCTTGCGGTGACCGCCAATCCTCTGCTCTGTGCTGACGCCATCAGCTGCGTGACCGAGAGCATCGTTGATCCCCCCACGCCGCCGCCGGATTGGCCGGACTATCCGGACTGTTGAGTCCATCGCGGTGGGGTTCACTGGGGTATGGGGACCCCCGAAGAGGGTCCCGTACACGCGCGAGTCGCCGATGTCGCGCAACGACCGCGCGATGACACCACCACGTGCCATGCGTTTTTTGGCAAGATGGTGCGGGGTGAGGGGCGTGCAGCACGGGATGAGACACAGCGGGTGGAAGCCGGCGTGGACCGCCGCGCTGCTGGCCATGGTGGGCTCGGTCCACTGCAGAGTCTCTGGCTTCACCTGCCAGGACGATGCCCAGTGCCAGGGCGCCGGTCCCCAGCCGGCGTGCGAGCCCACCGGAGCGTGCAGCGTTGCCGATGGCGACTGCGACAGCGGCCGCCGCTATGCCGATGGTGGGGGATCGATGGCGGGGACGTGCGTGCCCGCAGCGGACTCCTCCACCTCGTCCGGTGCGGGATCGTCGAGCACGGACACCCAGCCAGCCCCCGACGAGAGCTCCTCGAGCGAGCCGCTTCCCCCCGACACCACCAGCGGCACGACGATGGCGGTCGATGACACCAGCACCGACACGGGCCGCCCGCCCGAGACGGGCTCGACCACAGGCGTTCCGATTTCACCCGAGGTGTGCGATGGCGTCGACAATGACGGTGATGGTCTCGTCGACGAGTACTCCGAGTTCAACGACGCGTGTGACGGCTGTGCGCTGGGGCAGCACGAAGACGCCGCCTGGTGGGCCTGCGCCAGTCCGCGTACGTGGCAAGAGGCCGTCGATGACTGCGCGGCATTGGGCGCGCAGCTGGGCCGCGTGCTGACGTCCGGGGAGAACGAGTTCCTGACCAACTTGGCCGGGGGTGAGAGCCTGTGGCTCGGGGCCGACGACATCCGGATCGAGGCCGAGTGGACCTGGCTCGACGGTGCGGCACTGTCGATCAACCACAATGCGTGGGCTGCGGGTCAACCCGATGACGACGGCCCGACGGCGGAGGGCGAGGACTGCCTGCACCTGACGTCGGCGATGTTGTTCATGCCGGGTGACTGGAACGACGACGTCTGCGACGCACCCTACGGGATGGCCTGCAAGGCACCGCACCGCCCTTGATCCTCTCACCGCCCGTCTTGCCCCGGTCGGGGGCCGAGCGAGTGCGGGGTGGTCGTCAGCCCGAGCGCTTGGACGCCTCGATCAGTGCGACTCCGGCGATGATGGTGGTTGAAGCCAGCACCGCGACGCTCCCCACGATCCATGCGGGCAGCGGAAGCTGTGGGGTCCACCGCGTGGCGATGCTCGCGACCAGCAGCAGCAGGCCGCCCAGCACCAACATGCGCCCGTGTCGACCGGACTCGGTCGTGCGGCGTGAGACCAGACGGCGAACCGCAGCGACCTGAGCCAGGCCGAGGATCAACCCGACGACGATGAGCAGGCACTTGGCGAGCACGGTGGTCCGTAGCCTAGCCTCGACTTTGGCGGTTTTCCACGCGCCATAACACCGCCCCCGACCGCTGTGGCAGTGCTTGCGCTCCTCGACGCATGACCCGATGCGCCTTTGAAGCGCAGCCTCGCCAGGGAGCTGCCGCTGACGGCGTTGTGGCCCATGGAAAACCGCCAAGGTCGAGCCTAGCAGCCTGTGGTGAAATCCCGGTGGAGCCGGCGAGCGGGACGCTCGGGCGGCGACAGGTTGAGGCGACCGTCTGGACTGCATTGATTCCAGTAGCTTGGCAGCGCGCGATCGTGGCCCTGTTAGAGTCTGGCCGTGTCCACCGCCCCCTCCAAGAACCTGGAGACCTTCCCCAATCCCCGGCCCGGTCGTCGTTTCGAGGTTCGGTTCGATTGCCCCGAGTTCACGTGCCTGTGCCCTCGCACCGGGCAGCCCGACTTCGCGACGATTCGCATCCGCTACACGCCCGACGAGCGATGTGTAGAGCTCAAGAGCCTCAAGCTGTACCTGTGGTCGTTTCGTGAGCAGGGGGCGTTCCACGAGGCCGTCACCAACCAAATCCTCGATGACCTGGTCGCCGTGACCCAGCCGTTGTCGATGGTGGTCGAGGGCGACTTCATGGTGCGCGGTGGCATCCACACGGTCGTGGAAGCGCGCCACGAAGCGCCTTCGGGGGCCCAGGGATGAACGAGCCTCGACTGTCGGGAGCAGCCACGAGCGAGGGCACGCGACGCGGCGCCGAGAGCTTTGGCGCAGGCGTCCGGACCCTCGGCCGCACGGGCTACACGGTGAGCCCGGTGGGCTTCGGCGGCTATCGCATCCGCGATCGTTCTCCGGTCCACCGCCGTGCCCTGGCCGATGCGCTGCGCGGTGGGGTCAACGTGGTCGACACCAGCACCAACTACGGCGACGGCCACAGCGAGTCCCTGGTGGGCCTGACGCTGGCCCATCTGGTGCAGAAGGGCGAGCTGCGGCGCGAGCAAGTCGTGGTGGTGTCGAAGGCGGGCTACCTGCAGGGCAAGAACCTCGAACGCGCCAAGGCGCGGCCCGAGCCGTTCGCCGAGGTCGTGGAGCTGCGGCCCGAGCTGTGGCACTGCATCCACCCCGAGTTCTTGCGGGCGCAGCTGACCGAGAGCCTCGAGCGCTTGGGCCTCGAGCGGCTGGACGTGCTGCTGCTGCACAACCCGGAGTACTACCTGGAGCACGCGCAGGCGCAGGGCACCGAGCCCGACGTTGCACGAGCGGAGTACCGACGGCGGCTGACCGCTGCGTTCGCCCACCTCGAGCAAGAGGTCGCCGACGGGCGGATCGGCTGGTACGGGGTCTCCTCCAATGGCTTCGTCGTGGATGCCGGGGCGACCACGTTCACCTCGATGCACCACGTGGTGGAGGCGGCGCGTGCCGCTGGTGGCGATGCGCATCACCTGGGGGTGGTACAGCTGCCCATGAACCTGCTCGAGCTGGGAGCACTGACCCAGCGGCACCCCACGCCCGATGGCGATCGCAGCCCGCTGGCAGTGGCCGAGGCTCACGACCTCGGGGTGCTCGTCAATCGACCACTCAACGCATGGGGGCAGGTCGACGGTCGCGAGCGACTGGTACGCCTGGCTCCGCAGCCCCAAGAGCTCGACGCGCCGCAGGCCGCGATGGACCAGTCGTTGGCGCTGGTTCGCAAGCTCGAGGCTCAGTGGGCCACGGGGTTGGGCAAGCAGATCCAGACCGAGGGCGGCGACGATGCGGTCGATCTGTTTCGCTGGGGCCAGGAGCTGTCGCGGGGGCTGCCCCAGGTGGGCACGCTCGAGCAGTGGCAGCAGCTGCGTCACGAGGTGATCGCGCCGCACCTGGGCCGCACCAGCGCGGGACTACTGCAGGCGCTCGAGGGTGAGGCGCGACAACAGTTCGGGGTGTGGTGGGAGGCCTACGGCACCGCGATGCACGAGGCGTTCGGGGCGGTCGAGCAGCACCTGGGTCGCGAGCACCGAGTGCTGGCCGACCAGATCGCCGAGCGACTCGATCCCCATGTGCCCGCGCCGTGGCGCTCACTGCCGCTGTCACGCAAGGCGGTGCTGGCCCTGCTGTCGGCGCCGATCTCCTGCACGCTGGTGGGAATGCGTCAGCCCGCCTACGTCTACGACATGCTCGCGCTGCGTGAGCATCCCGTGCGGCTGTTGTCGGCAGCGGCGGGCGCCGCCGATCTCTCGGCCATCGCTGATGCCGTTGCATCCATGACCGTTCGCTAGGGTTCGCGATCGCCCGAGCGCCCGAGCGGCGGGGCTCGGCGCTC
Organism: Deltaproteobacteria bacterium; assembly: GCA_022601155.1. Lineage (GTDB taxonomy): Bacteria > Myxococcota_A > Polyangia > Nannocystales > Nannocystaceae > Paraliomyxa. Next base: position 7,063 of record JAHZJA010000275.1, read on the forward strand.
GCACCCGCCCTCGGCAATGTCGAGCGCACGGGTGGCAAGGCCACCGTGGTGATGCGATCGACGATGTGCCGTAGAGCCAAGCCGTACGCCGAGCTCAGCGCCGATGCCGCGAGCTCGGGGATCGGTGACCATCGCGGCCGCGGTGAAACCTGGGTCTGTTGGCGTTGTCTGGTGACGGGTCGATCGCCTCGTCGGTTGACCTTTGTCCGCCGCGGCGATTCGCGCTAACGTCGCCGACCGGAACCCGTCGCCAGGAGTCGCCGATCCCCATGTTGCTGCCCCATATCGCTGGTTTGGCCCTGTCTGCGGTCGTCGCTTCGGCGGCCGACCCGGTGAGCTACGAGTACTCGCCCCAAGCCGATTCCTCCGGGAAGGCTCGCTTGACGGTCACCTTCAACGAGCCCGCCAATGGTGTCGAGATCACGATCCGTGGCAGCGATGGCTCGACCATCAAGCGCTCACCCGGATCGGTCAAGGGGGGCAAGGACGTCACGATCACCTGGACGCAGAAGGGCAAGCAGGTCCGCTACGAGATGGAGCTGACCGCCTCGGAGCTCAGCGGAAATTTCACCTTCGAGATCATCAAGGCGGCGGCCAAGGGCAAGATCGGCAAGCTCAAGTTCAAGAGCAGCCGTGAGGACATCGTCGACCGCCACAAGGCGATCTACAAGACGCCGTTCACCCTCACCAGCTACGAGTACAAGGTCATCGACGACGACGGCGACGCCATCGCCAGCGAGGTCGTCAACGAAGAGGTCGCAGCCGGCAGTACGTTCACCATCAAGTGGGACAGCCCGGCCAACGTGTTCATGATCGAGGTCCGTGGCGAGGACGAGTTCGGTCGCTTCGTGGAGGATCGCCGGGTGCCGTACTCGGCCGAGATTCCCCACACCAACGTCAACTTCGACAGCGGTAAGTTCAGCATCAAGCCCGGCGAGATGCCCAAGCTCGACGAGGCCGTGGCGGTCGCATTCCACGAGCTGGACAAGCTCGATCGCGTCAACCAAGCGGTCAACGCCAACCTGACGCCGCAGCTTTACATCGTGGGCTACACCGACACCGTCGGCAACGCGGGCAAGAACCAAAAGCTCAGCCAAAGCCGCGCCAAGGCGATCGCCAAGTATTTCTACGACCAGGGGTTTTGGGCCGAGATCCTCTACTCGGGGATGGGCGAGCGCGGCCTCATGGTGGAGACCGACGACAACGTGGACGAGGTCCGCAACCGTCGGGCGCTGTACCTCATCGCGTTTCAGAGGCCGGGGGCCGGGGGCGCCATCCCTAGCCGTTGGACGACCCTGTCGGGCGCGCGCACCCGGCCGCCTGGGTTCCAGCTGCCGGCGCTGCCAGACAAATACGCGGACTACGACAAGCCCAAGGGCGGCAGCACGAGCAGCAGCGGCGACGGCGGTGGTGGTGGTCTCGATCTCACCGACGACGACGGTGGCGACAGCGTCGACCTCGGGGACGATGACGGCGGCGATGCGTCCGATGCAGGCATGTCGGGCGGGGCCAGTCCTGATGGGGGTGGTGATGGAGCCGGGGGACCGCCACCGGTCGAGGGCGAGCCTGGTGCCACGAGCAAGGGCTGCTCCGTCGGCGCCCACGATGCGACGCCGCTCCCGCTGAGCCTCGGATGGCTGGTGTTGATCGGCTGGGCTCGACGGCGACGCCGAGCCGCCTGACCGCACACCGTAAAAAGGAACAGGGCCGACCCCAGCGGGGCGGCCCTGTTGTCGATGAGGAGGGACGCGAGGCTCAGGCCGCGTGGTCGCGGGCTGGCTCGGGCTCGGCGAGGTGCGTGGGGAACCGCTGGACCGTCATCAAATGGGCGATGGCTCCCGCCATGGTGGCGGGCATGCGCGAAAAGTAGCGCATTGCAGCGGGCACCGTGCCGAACGTTCGTTCCTCGGCGTGGAAATTCTGGCTGACGTTGGTGCGCACCAGGCTGTCGCGGCCGGGGGCGTTGCGATAGGCCTTGATGTGCTCGAGCAACCGGGCGTGGTAATCGGGCTCTTCGACGATGGCGAGGATGGAGGCAGCCCGGGGGTGTCGACCTTCGAGTACGTCCCGCACTTGTCGCTCCATCTGCTCCATGCCGTCGTCGAAGGTATCGAGCAGCTGAAAGTCGTACTGCGGGTTGGCGTGCACCACCTGCATCACGTGGCCGATGATGTTGTCGCGGGTGGAGTTGAAGCCCGTCGGATCGATGATCGAGGCGGGATCGTCGAGGAACCGCAGCAACGTGTGGAACCGGAAGTCGATGCCCTTGTCGTCGTAGTAGTCGACCGCGGCGGGGACGATGAAGAACCGCAGCATGTCGATAGCCCCCACGATCCGCTGGACACGGTTGGGGATGATGTCGATGTGGCCGAGGCGGCGCAGCCGAAGGAGCCGCTCGCGGACGAGCTCCTCGCGTCCGTAGTGGCCCATGGCGGAGACGAAGTGGCGGAACTTGTCCGCGATGTCCCTGCGGCCACCCATCGTCTGGCGCACTAGCTGCCAGGGGTTGGCCTCGAGTCTTTTGGTCTTCGTCCCGCGCTCCATCGAACCGTCCTCCATTCAGAATGGCGGAATGGTCCCAGGTGTGCAAGGGACTGCGCACTCATTGCGCAGGAGATTGCGCGCTCGGCAAGGCCCCACGGCCCGGTGTGAGGTTGCGCAGCAAGCGCTCGGGCCGCGACCGTGGACGCCGTTTCAGCCGTCGCTGGGGTGATCGGCCAGCCAGCCGTTGATCCACTGGGCGCTGCGGTCCCAGCCGTCGCGCATGTTGCTCTCGGCTGCGCGCTCGACCATGCCGCCGATCCCGAAGATCTTGGCCTCGACCCACATCTTGGAGATCCGGGTGCATCGGTCGTCCCCGAGCGGCTCGATCGTCACCTCGCCGCCCAGCCGGATCTTGTCGGTGAGGACATTGAGAATCAGCTGGTACGTCCACGTCTCCGTGGTCTCTTCGTAGCGGGCCCGCTCGGTGTATCCCAGCTTGTCGCCCAGCAGCTTGGCCACGGGCGCAGGCACGTTGAGCTTGGGGGTCACGTTCATGTCGCGGTGCCGCGTGGTGCCGTCCTGGCGGATCGGCTTGACGTTGCACTCCTTGAACCCGAGCCCGTCGACGATGAGGGTTTGGGTCCACTCGGGATCGAAGAACAGCTCCCAGTGGCGGGCGGGGGTGCAGTCGAGGGGATGGCGCAGGGTGAACTCGATCACGGGTCGGCCTCGTTGGGGAAAGCGGCGCGCACCTTAGCAGCCGAGCCGCGCGGTCGCGACCCGGCCGCGGCTCGCCACAGCCGCTCGACGGGGCCACGGCCAAAGCTCGCTGCCCACCAGCGGCTCAGCCGCACTTGGACCGCGATCATGACCAGTGCGAACCCGACCAGGGCCGTCATCCCCAGCTGCCCCCACATGCCCAAGCCGAGGCCATAGAACACCAGCGCGCCCACCAACGATTGCAGCAGATAGTTCGACAGCGACAAGCGACCGGCGGGGGCGAGCGTGAGCGGAGGGTGCAATGCCGCGGTCGCGGCATAGCCCAGCGCCAGCGTGGGGACACCCACGGTCGACACCATGGCCCCCGCGGGGGTCCCCGGGCCCAGCCACAGTGCAGCCAGCTCGGCGGGCAGGCCCACGCCCAGGCCCCACCGAGCGATCGAGCCCAGCGTGGCTCGGTGTCGGTGAGGGTCGTCCACCAGACCCCGTCGGCAGGCCAGCACGCCCAGCCCGAACATCCCCGCCAGCTTGAGGAGACGACCTTCGTCCAGCGCCAGCCGCCATCGCATCTCGAGAAACCCGGCGTTGGCCGACAGCATCTGGCTGTAGTTGCCGTGGGCGAACGCGTCCAGTTGCGCGGCGGGGCCGAGTCCATCGGCCGCGATGTTGGGGCACACGCCGCAGGTCTGGGCCACGATCAACACCATCGGCATCAGCAGGCAGGTGGTCGCGACCCCGAGCAATGCCGACGAGTGAAGCCAGCGCGTCGCGGGCAGCAACAACCCCACCACCGCGTACAGGCTCAGGATGTCGCCGAACCACAGCGCGCTGGCGTGGGCGAGGCCGAGGGCGAGCAACACGAGCATGCGTCGGGTCCAGCCGTGACTGCGCGGCCGTCTCGACCACAGGCCAAAGCCCACCCCGAACAGCAGGGCGAACAGCGAGTAGAACTTGCCGTCGACCAACACATGCACCGTGCCGCGGACGAAGGGATCGAGCGCCGCGGTGGGCAGCGCGGCGCGCTCGGGCCCACCCATGACCGCGTACCCGGAAAACCAGGTCAGGTTGACGAAGGCGATGCCCGCGAGGGCGAAGCCCCTCATCGCGTCCAGGTGCTGCAGTCGTCCTGCGCTCATCGGCTGGCCTTGGCCCGGCGGGCGGCGAACAGGTACAGGCTGCCGCCGATCAGCGGCAGCGCGACGAGCAGGCCCAGGGCGACATCGACGCCCCATCGCGCCCAGGTGACGCCCAACACCACCGGGGCCGTCATCCCGGCCGCGCTGCGGGCCACGTCGGCGATGGCGAGCATGCGGCCCTTGACCCGCGCGGGGACGCGCGCCGCAATGTGGCTGGGGACCACGATCGACGCGATGATCTCGCCCAGGGTCCACACCAGGGTGCAGCCGACCAGGGCGGGCAAGGAGCGGCCCACCGCGGCGATGAGCAAGCCCGCGGTCCACAGCCCCGACGCGAGCACCATGGCCCATGCGTCGGAGCGGCCTCGCAACCAGCGTTCCACCACCATGCCGAGGCTGAGCACGGTGACCGCGTTGATGGTGTAGATGGCCCCCACCCATACGAGGTCGGCGGCGAAGGTGCGGGCGACCAGCAACGGCACCGCGTACTCCAAGCCCATCAAGGGGGCCACGAGGAACACGCTGGCCGCGGCGAAGGCCAGCACGCGCGGGTACGCCCGCCACACCGCGATGTGTCCCTCGACCCGCCGTGTGTCGCGTGGCGGTGAGCGCCAGGGCACCCCCACGGCGATGAGCCCCGCGCATGCGAGCGTGGTCGCGGCATCACCGATGAACAGCCAGCCGTAGGCGGTCTGGGCCAAGATGCCGCCCAGCAGGGGACCGACCGCCATGCCGACGTTTCCGCCGACGTACAGCGCGGCGTAGGCCCGCGAGCGCGACGCGGGAGGGGTCTCGTCGGACACCACCGCGGCCGCGGCCGGCCCGTACATCCCCGTGCCCACGTAGCCCACGGCCAGCCACGTGGCGTAGGTCGCTGGGGTCGCGTCCGGTTGGCTCAATGCCAAGAAGCCCACCGCATTGATCACCAGCGCGGCCAGCAGCGTCGGCTTGCGACCGATGCGGTCGGCAGCCCAGCCTCCGGTCACGTTGCCCACCACCAGCCCCGCACCGCCGACGGCCAAGACCGTGCCCACGATCGGCAAGCCCAGGCCGCGCGCTTGCGACAGGTAGATCGTCAGGTACGGAAAGACGAACGCCCCCGCCTTGGTGAGGGTGGTTCCGGCGACCAGGAACCACAGGCAGCGGGGCAGGGCGGGTGCGGCGGTCATTGCTCGGCGGCGGTCTCCTCGAGCAGCTCGGCCGCGCGTTGGCGGTTGTTGACGAGGTTGCCCTCGGGCACCAACCCACGCTGCAGCGCGCGGCCGAGGGCATCACCCTGGCGTCGCTCCTCGTCCACGGCCTGGCGCGCGTGCTGGCGCTTGAGGTCGCGGACCAAGTGACCCATGAACACCTCGCCCAGCATCGACAGCTCATGGCGATCGGGGCGCTCGATCACCAGCCCCTGCTCCACCAGCTCGGCGAGGGTTCGTTCCTGCTCCGAGTCGAGTGCTCCGCGGTCCCGCATCGCCGTGAGGCGGGCCCGCGGCAGATGTTCGGCGCGGAGGGGAAAACACCACAGGGCCATGTCGTGCTGGTGCTCGTCGGAGCAGCGGGGCAAGAACCAGGGGTCGTGTCCCTGCTCCATCGCCGTGCACCACGCTTCGATGTCCACCAGGTTCTCCACGCGGGCTCCGGGCATCATGCTCACCGCCTGGGGGCCCACGCCGAGGACGAACGCTTCGTAGCGCCCGCCTGCGATGCACTCGTCGCCGGCCATCGCCGACCACACCTTCGTCGGGATCCGGGTGGGATCGGCGTAGGTGTTGGTGCCGCGTCGCTGCCAGCCGCGGCGCAGCAGCGTGGTGTACGTGTGCAGCCGCATCAGCGCTTGCCCGGTGGGTCCGGGCGGCCTGGGGATCGCGCCCCCTTCCACGGCGGCCAGCAGCGCGGGGGCCGAACGCGGCGTGAGCAGATAGGAGCTGATCGCGTGGATCCGCGGCTCGTCGAGGAGAGTCTCGAGGTCGGCCACCACGCGGGCGACGTCTTGCCCCGGGAGCCCGGTGATGAGGTCGGCGTTGACCACCGGGATCCGGCCGTCGATCCACTCCAGCATGCGGGGCATGGCCGTCAGGCGTCGCGGCTGTCGCATCGCCACGCGCACCGCGGGATCGAGCGACTGCACACCAAAGCTGAGCTTGGTGACTTGGGCGTCGACCAGTGCGTCCACGAACTGTCGAGTCGCCGTGTTGAGGGTGAGCTCTACGGCCAGCTCGGTGGCAGACGAAAACCCCGGGAGCCCGTGGATGGCCTCCAGCACGGGCCCAATCCACTCGCGCAGTAGATCGGGGCTGCCTCCTCCGATGTTCACCGCACCGATGGGCATGCCCGCCGCGGGGCTGCGCGCCATCCATTGCTGCAGCTGGCGAACGACCAGGCCCGCGTAGCGCCGGGCCTGTGACAGCTCGAGGCTGTTGCCCCCCGAGAACGCGCAAAACCGGCAGCGTTGGGCGCAAAACGGCACGTGGACGTAGATCGACAGTGAGGCGTCGTCGAGCACGGGGGCCTCTTCGACAGCGCGAGCGACCCGAGCGTGGGTCATCGCGGGGTCGTCCGGCAGCATCCAGTAGTCGATCGTGTTGCTCGCCATCGAGGCGTAGCGGGATCCGAGTAGGCCCTGCATCGTCGACCACCCATGTCGTCTCGTGGGCTTGGGCCATGCAGACCCTGGGAAAAACCATGGCGAATGAGCGAACGCACAGGGCATCACGAGTCACTTCGGATACAACCCACGCCTCCCCGATCGAACCCGAACGGGTTCCCGACCGACCGAACCGACACGAGTCTCCGAATGCGCACACTCAAAATCGTTCTCACTGCTGCTTTCGTCCTGGCCGCTTGCGACTCCAAGGAGTCCGACGGCAAAGCCGACGGCAAGGCCGCCGAGGCTGGCCCCGACTACAGCGCCATCGATACCAAGGTGAAGGCTGCCAAGAGCGGCGACGACTGGCTGAAGATCACCATGGAATGCGGCAGCCTCGAGATGGACGCAGCCATGAAGGGCAACTCCAAGCTCGGCGAGGACGCGGAGTTCAACAAGCACTGCGGCACCGGCCTCAAGATCGCCCGCGCCAAGCAGGTGGTGGAGCTGAGCAAGCCCGACAAGATGCACGACTCGTGCATCACCGCCTCGATGGACATGGACGAGCTGATCGAGAAGGGCAAGGGCGGCGACGAGGCCAAGGCGCTCAAGGACAAGGTCAACGCCGCCTGCGGACTCTGAGGTCCGCCGCGGGTGCTCGTGGCTCACTGCTCGAACGCAGGCAGAGCCACCGGGCGCGACAGTCGTGACAACTCGTACAAGACCAGGGCTCCCAGCTGGCGACGGTGCAGATGAAACTGCGAGTCGGCCAGCGCACGGGGCCTCGGGTCTACTTGCGCCGCGACCACGAACACCAGCACCCGCTCTCCCGTGTCGCTCACGAAGAACTCGAGCACACGCGATGCATCCACGCCCCATTGGCTGCATGGAGGCTCAGTGCCGCACTGGCTGCTCAGCGATAGCTCGGCCGAGTCGGGCGGTGGTCGCAGCACCGAGCTTCCGTCGGGGGCACACGAGACGCCGTCGTCGGGCCCCGGCAACACATGCGGGTTGGGCTGCCCAAAGCCCTCGGCGGGCAACCCCTGATGGAGATCGACCCAGCGTGACGTCACCGTGGGGGGCTCGGCCCGGGTGACCGCGAGCGTGGGCGGGGCGCTGATGGGGCTCGCGACCGTCGTGTCGCCGGTCAGCCGCCACAGCCC
>JAHZJA010000276.1 GCA_022601155.1 Deltaproteobacteria bacterium
CCAGGAGGGACTGTTCGTAGGGCACTCCTCCGGAGCCAACGTGGCCGGGGCGGTCCGCGTGGGCAAGCAGCTGTGCGAGCAGGGGCAGTCGGGCGTGGTGGTCACCGTGCTGTGCGACCGAGGCGATCGCTACTTCGCTCCGCTCAAGTGGGAAAAACACTATGTCTGGTGACACGCCCCGCATCTCGCGACAACACCTGCTGGCGATCTACCGCCAAGCCCGGGAGCAGTTCCCGGGTGAGTGCTGCGGCTTCATCCTGGGCGAGGGTCCCGATGCCGAGCTGGTGCAGTGCGACAACGTGATCGACAAGTACCACCGCCTCGATCCCGAGTCGTATCCTCGGACCTCAGCCAACGGGTACATGCTCGGCGTCAAGGACATCCGGCGCCTGGACGACAGCTTCGCGACAGAGGCACCCGCCCGCGTCATCTACCACTCGCATCCCAAGGTGGGCGCGTACTTCTCCGACGAAGACACGGAGGCCGCGGTCACCACCGGGTGGTCGGTCGACTACCTGGTGGTGGACGTGCAAGAGACCGAGGTCGTCGAAGCCATCTTGTTCCGCCGACAGGGCGATCGATACGAGCAGATCGCCCGCTTCGACGGCGAGGCCGTGTGAGGACTCGAACGGCGGGCCCCGTCGCGTTGCTCAGGGCGGGGTGACGCGCCCGTCTCGGACCGCCGCCACGAACGCGCGGTCCGCCTCGAGGAACTGCTCCACGGCCAGCTCGGCCCGCGGCACAGCGGCGATCTCGACCCCGGGTTCCGGGCGGAGGTCGAGGTCCTCCAGCGACGCTGTCGCCGGGCCGAGGTCCCGTGCATCCACGTGATAGACGATGAGCAGCACTTGTGGGCCCGGCGCGGGATAGACGTGGTGTAGGACCTCGGCCACCGGCCCCACCGTCAGACGCGCGGCCGCGTCCCCCCACTCCTCCACCAGCTCGCGGGCGAGGGCGTCCCTCGGGTGCTCGCCGGGTTCGAGCTTGCCGCCGGGAAGCTCGAGCCGCCCGCCACCGTGGCCCGCGTCGGGTCGCCGCCGCTGGACCAAGACGACCCCATGGGGGCGCCAGACCAGCCCCGCCGCGACCAGCAGCGGATGTGTGTGGGTCACCGTCGACACCGAGCCACCCTTCTAGACGGGCCGGGGCTCAACCTCTATCCTGCCGGTAGGTCCATGCGCCTCTACGCCAGTAAGATCCCGCACATCACTGAGGTCATCACTCGGGCCTTGATCGAGCCGCGGCACGTCGAGGTCAACGATCGCGAGGAGTTCAAGCGCGATATCGAGTCGATCCTCCGCGAGTACATCCGCAAGGATCGCGAGCTCACCGAGAACGCGAAGGACATCCTCGAGGCACGAGGCCTGCCCTACTCCGATCTGTTCCGCACCAAGCGTCAGCTCGCAGAGCGCGAGGACTTCGCCATCGGCGACGAGTCGATCACCTGGATCACCAGCCAACTCATCGAGCTGTTCATGCGGTCGGCCTTCGTCGAGGAAGTCTACGCCGAGGACGAGGTGCTGCGCCGCACCCTCAAAGAGCTGCTGCGTCGCAACATGCAGGCCGACGACGACATCGATCGCGAGGTTCGTCGGCACCTCAAGCACCTCAACGAGGGCACCAGCTCCTTCGAGGTCGAGTACCAAAAGCAGCTCGAGGCGATCAAACGTAAGCACGGCCTGCAATAGCGAGCCCCGACGTCCGGCCCCACGCACGATGGCGCACATCCTGGTCTACCTGCAGCGCACGCCGGGGGGTCTGCATCCCGCGAGCGCGGTTGCGTTGTGCCGGGCGCGAGACATTGCCAGCGACCGTGGCGCGACGCTCACCGCGATCGGCTCGGGCGACATCGGCAAGCTCGATCATGGCATTGCGATTGCGGCGGGCCACTTTGGCGCCGACGTATTGGTGTTCGGCGGCCCCCACGGGCTGGCCGAGCTGTGCGAGCAGCTCAACCCCGTCCACGTGCTCGTGCCATGGACCACCGAAGGACTCGCGGCGGCCGAGGGCTTGCCCAGCGGTCCGCCGGTCCCGCGCTGGCTGACGACGACCCAACCCGCGTGGGGCGGCGCCGACTCCATCACCGCCGTCGTGGCCGGCACCCTGCCCTGGCACGTGCACGAAGAGACGCTCGAAGCCGAGTACCAGGCCGACGTCGACGAAGTGAAGCCGCCCGCATGGGTCGCCACCGTCGAGGAGGCACTCGGGTCCGACGACACCCCGCCCGTCCTCACCGTGCTGGGCGGTGGAGCCGTGCGCTGGGTGTGCTCGCGGCCGGTCGATGCACAGACCACCGCGGTGCTCGAGCGCCTGGACGCGAAGCCGGCCTCGTCCGCGGACGAGGCCGTCGAGTCGGGTGACACCATCTTGTGGCTTTCGGCCGAGCCCATCCCCCTCGTGTTGTCCGACCGACCCGCGCACAAGCGACTGGTCGTCATTCCAGGGGCCGAGACCGGTCTCGATCCGACCTGGCAAGCGGCCGAGTGGGTGCTCCCGGGTTCGAGGCCCGATGCGCTGGCAACCCTCGTCGACAGCCCCTTCGATCGTCGGGACGGATGAGCGACGCCGCGGGGACCCGATTGTGACCGACCGCCTCGGCGCGGCGCTCGACGCCCTGCTCGACCCCAGCCCGCAGACGGTGCTCGCAACCGAGGCTGCGGTCGAAGCGTCGGGCTGGCCCGCAGACGAGGGGCACGTGGTCCCCGACCGCGCCGTGGTGTCCGCCCTCCGTCAGAGCGAGGCGCAGGTGTTGCTGGTGCACCGCGTATCCATGACGCTGCTCCGGGCTCTGCGCAGTCGGCCGGTCACGCTGGTGGTGCTCACCGCCGACGCCGAGCCCTCGCGATGCCAAGAGGTCGGATCCATCGCGGGTATCCACGTGCTCGGACCCGCCGCGCGGGTTCGCCGGGGCACCGGATCCACGCTGTGCTGCGCCGCCGAACCTGGTGAGCTCGAAGGCCTGTGGCGGGCACTGGGCGGGGCCCGCTTGGCGGTGTGCCCCACTCCGGGTTTTTGGTGGCAGCTGCTCGATCGCAAGGCGGCGCGTCGATACGTGGGGGCCGGCTACGTCCCCGCATCGGTCCTCGACGAACAGTGGGCACAGTGGGCGGTGACCCACGGCCGCGGACACGTGCTCGTGCCGCTGGGCGTGCCTCCGGCCCCCGTCGACGATCCCGGCCATGACGACCTGGCCCCGGCACTGGCCGCCCACGCCCTCGAGCGCTGGACGGGCCCGGTCTTTCCTGCTCCCCGGGTCATTGCGTCGGTGCTCGACGGACTGCAGGGCACCGCCTCCCCACCCGATGGCACTGCCCCCGACTCGGGAATCTGGCAGCAAGCCCGTCGTGCGCTACCGATGACCGGCGCGCTGGTGGGGATGGACCGCGCACGGCCGGACCTCGCCACCCATGTGGCCACGGCTGCGTTCTTGGCCCAGCGCGCGCTGCTGCGGGCCGAAGCGGCCCAGGCCGCACTGCTCGACGACGAACCCCCTGCTCCCCTGCCCGTCGACGAGCAAAGCACGCAGCGATCGACCGAAGTCCTGACGTCGGCGGGGACCGTGCTCACCGATCACGAGAGCAAGGTGGTGCTTCGTGGCTTTGGCATCGAGGTGACCCGGCAGGCGGTGGCGTCCTCGGCCAGCGGCGCGGCAGGCTTCGCCGAGCGGATCGGATTTCCGGTCGCGCTCAAGGCCCTGAGCCCCGACTTGCGGCGACGCACCGACATTGGGGCGCTGGCGCTGTCGCTGGATACGGCCGCCGCGGTTCGGCGAGCCTACGGCACCATCGTCGACGCCGTCGAACGCAACGCTCCCACCGCCCGTCTCGACGGGGTCCTGGTGGCCGAGATGATCGAACCCGGCCTCGATGTGCACTGCGGCGCGATCCGACTGCCCAGCGGCACCATGGCGATCTTCGGACGCTGTATCGATCCCACCGCTCCGATCGAGCCCGTCCTCGCCCCTCGCCCCCTCGAGACGGAAGATGCCCGGCTGCTCGCACATGCGATCTTGGGCCGCGTCCCCGTGCCTGCTCTGCGTCGCACCACCGACCCCGACCCGCAGGCCTTGGCGGCGTTGTTGCTGCACCTGGACGCCATCGCCGATCACTTCGATGACCGGCTCGAGCTCATCGAGCTCAGACCCGTCCGACTCCTCGAAGGCGAGCGCCGCTACGTGACGCTCGACGCGAGAATCGTGCAGCGCGCACATCTGCAGGGCACCTGACGCCCGTTGGGGGGCCGCCCCTGGCCCGACCAAGCGAGCCGGGCTCCTGCATCGGCCCGACGCCGAGGCGTCGGAGCGTCTCGGCTACCCGATGTCGGCACGGGCGCGCTCCAGCAGGCCTTCGCGGGTATTGAGCGTCGGATCCTCGAGTGCCGCCTCGAGCAGAGCGGCCAGCGCTCGGCCCAGCTGTGGCCCGGCGGAGACGACGTCCTGTGCGATGAGGTCACGTCCCTTGATCGCGAGCTCACCTATCGAGAGCGGCGCCCCTTCCACCGCGTCGTGAACCTGCTGACGACGCGCATCGTCGGCCCCCGTGACCTCGAGGACCCCGTCGACATGCGCCCGCCCGACGGCCGCCGCCGCGACCCGAATGGACGCCGCGGTGTCGGCCCGCTGAAGAGCCCGTGCCGCGTCGCCCGTCAACGCCAACACCGTCGAGCGCTCGGTCCGGCTGGTCTTGAGGTTGTCGATGCAGCCCTCGATCGTGGCACGACCGCCGTCTTGGTCTCCGACCGGCCACAGAAG
>JAHZJA010000277.1 GCA_022601155.1 Deltaproteobacteria bacterium
GCCGCGGCATCGTGCCCGTGAATCCGCACGAGGGCGAGGTACCCCGAGGGGGGATTGCCCAGGGCTTCACGCCGCGCGAGCTCCTGGTCAGCGAAGCCCAGGTAGTCGTGTCGCCCCGCGAAGGTGATCGCGGGATGCTCCACCTGCCACGCCTGGACGAGCACGCGGCCTGATTTTTCGCCGCGCCCCGCTCGGCCCGCAACCTGCGTCAGCAGCTGGAACGTGCGCTCCCCCGCCCGCAGGTCGGGCATCCCCAGGCCATGGTCTCCTTGCAGTACACCGACCAGGGTGACGCCGGGGAAGTCGTGCCCCTTGGACAACATCTGGGTCCCCACCAACACATCGGCGCGCCCCTGCCGAAACTCCGCGAGGGTCTCCAGCAGCCGGCGCCCCCGCGCGGCATCGCGATCGAGCCGGAGCACCCGCAACCCGGGCAACGCCTTGGCCAGCCCCAGCTCCACACGCTCGGTGCCCACCCCGCCGTGGACCAGCTTGGCCGAGCCACACTCCCCACACTTGTCGGGCGCGGACTCGATGTGGCCGCACAGATGGCACATCATCCGATGCCGCGACAGGTGGTACGTCATCGAGGGCGCGCTGCAATCGGGGCACTGCTGGCGGGAGCCACAGTCCTCGCACAACAGATCGGTGGTGAAGCCACGGCGGTTGAGGAACAAGATCGCCTGCCCGCCCTGACGCACCGCCTTCTCCACCGCATCACGCATCTGCGCCGTGAGCAGCGAGGTCGGGTCGGCCCGATGCACGTTGAGTGGGATGACCTCCACCTCGGGCAGCGGGCGCGGCGTGGGCCTGGTCACCAGCCGCAGCCATCGGTGGCGATCGGCGCGCGCCAGCGCGAAGGTCTCCAAGGCGGGCGTGGCCGAGCCCAGCACCACGGGGATGTCCAGCCCCTTGGCGCGCACCAACGCCACGTCGCGCGCGTGGTAGCGGACCCCGTCTTCTTGCTTGAACGAGCCGTCGTGCTCCTCGTCGACCACGATGACGCCCAGCTTCGGTACCGGGGCGAACACGGCCGAGCGTGCACCGATGGCGATGGGTCGCTCGCCCGCACGGATCTGCTGCCACGCGTCGAGACGCTGGTGCGGGGTGAGGCCGCTGTGCAGCACCGCCACCTCGTCACCGAAACGAGCCCGAAACCTGTCGGCCAGCTGCGGGGTCAGGGCGATCTCCGGCACCAGCACGATGGCTCCGCCTCCGCGGGCACGCACATGGGCGATGAGCTGGAGGTAGACCTCGGTCTTGCCGCTCCCGGTGATGCCGTGCAGCAGTGCGCTGCGATAGCGGCCGGAGTCCACGTCGGCCCGCAGCGTGTCGAGAGCGAGCGCCTGCTCATCGGTGGGCGTCTGCGGCTGGTCGGCCTCGGGCACGGTCGCGAAGGGATCGAGTCGTCGAGGCCGCTCCTGCTGCGCAACGAGGTCGCCCACCACCAGCGGCGCTAGCAGCTCGCGGGCCCGCGGGAACGGCCCCCGAAGCTCGGAGATCGAGACCCAGCCGTCACCGGCCTCGCCCGACGAACTTCGCTGCCCCTCCAGGTAGTCCAAGATGCCCCGCCGTCGCTTGCTCCGCCCGATGATCACGCGCAAGGCAGCCTCGTCGGCGGCCGCTCCCCACAAGAGATCGGTGCGCCGGAACTGGCTCTCGGTGCGCATCTGCGAGGCCTCGGCGTCGACCCAGGCCATCTCGCACAACCCCTGCGCTTCGAGCTCGGCCACGCGCCGAAGCGCGGCGGGGATGCGAGGGCGCAGCCGGGATAGGCGTGCGACCGGCATCCCGCCCGTGCCCGCCTCGACGAGCGCCTCGAGCAAGCGCCGCGACGGCTTGTCGAGCGTGGGCGCCCCACCCGAAAGCAGCGGCCCCATCGAGGTCAGCGCGGCCTGTCCCTTGTCGGTGACAGTCGCCTTGCGAGCATCGGCATTGCCCAGCAGCCCCGGCAGGGCCAGGCGATAGGCCTCGCCCAGGGGCGCGACGTAGTAGTCCGAGACCCACTCGCACAGCGCGACCAGCTCGGGGGTCAGGGTGGGTGCGTCGTCGTCGAGGTCGGCGAGCAAGGCCCGCAGCTTGTCCGGCCGCTCGAGGTCTGCGGCCGGTCGCACGACCCCCACCAGGGCCCGGCTGCCGAACGGGACCAGCACCCGACGACCGGACGGTGGCGGCGTTGGCCAGTCGTCGGGGACCCGGTAGGTGAACGCGCGGTCGAGGGCAACGGGAACCGCCACCGACACCAAGCGCTCGCTCACCGTGATGCACCCCCGCGAGCCCGTGCCTGCTCGCGGACCTGCTCGCGGCTCTGGAACAACGCCCCCACACGTTCGTGGCGGTCGATGAACAGCTCCACCAGTGCGGCGAGCCCCAGGCCCACGGCGAGCACGGCCCCTCCGCGAACGGTCCAGCCCCACCACAGCGCGGTCAGCCCGGCCTCACCCGCGTCGGCCGCTCGTGCCGCTCCTGCGACGACGCCGACCAAGGCCATCGTCAGGCCGACCCACAGCAACACCGTCAGACAGATTCGAACGGTGGCGGCCGGCCTCACTTGGGCCGCCGAGAGTCGATCGCGGGCCACGGACGAGACCCCGCCCAGGCGCCGGATCGAGACGGCGACGACCACCACCAGTGCCCCCGCGACCAACCACCCACCCGCTAGCCACCATCCCAAGGTGGGCAGCCACGCCGAGGCCGACACCGCACCCGGACGCACATCGAAGATAGGGCCACGGGTCATGCCATCGACGGCCATCGCCGACAGCCCCACCGCCATCGCAGGCAGGAGCCAACCCGCCCGCGGCCGCAGCCCCGCCGCCCACGCTCGCTGCAACCGGCTAGAGCCGGGGGCGATCGTGCGGTCGTCGGCCATGACGACCCGATCTAGCGCAGACCCGCGCGTTGCGCCAACAACCGGCAAGGATCGCCCTCGCCCGTGCAGCCTCAGCCCCCATGGGGCGCGCCACCCCGCAGCGACGGACAAGGAGCCGCCCGCCCATGCACGGTATCCTCCGCAGCGCATGCCCGTACCTCGCTCGTGGTGGTCGCTGTCGCTGTGTTTGGGGGGCCTGGTGATGATGGCGATCGCATCATCCAGCTGCACCGTGACGCCCGGCTCTGGCGGCGGCGGCAGCACGCAGCCTCCCAAGAGCACCGGTCCCTCCGCCGATGGCCCGGTCGTCGAGGTGGCAGCCGGGCGCGCCCATGCGTGTGGTCGACGATCGTCGGGCGCGGTGGTGTGCTGGGGTCGCAACGACTACGGCCAGCTCGGCGACGGCACCACCACCGACAGACCCCGAGCCGGCAAGGTGATCAACATCGCCGATGCGATCGCGCTGGCGGTGGGCGACGACCACTCTTGTGCGCTCCGCAAGACCGGCGCCGTGGTGTGCTGGGGTCGCAACGACTACGGCCAGCTCGGCGACGGACGCGGAGGGCCCAAGTCGGTTCGGAGCCCCCGCCCCGTCTCGGTCCGCAACCTCGTCGACGCCACCTCCTTGACCAGCGGGTCCCACCACGCATGCGCCGTGCGCAAGGCCGGGCAGCTGCTGTGCTGGGGCGACAACCGCCGCCGCCAGATCGGCAACGAAGGGCGCACCGTGTGGGTCGCCCCCGTCGGCGTCGAGGGGATCGCCGCAGTGCAGGCGGTGGCCGCTGGCGAAGGCCACACCTGTGCCCGTCGAGCCCAGGGCAACGTGCTGTGCTGGGGCGACAACCGCTACGGTCAGCTCGGCGATGGCGGCAACGGCTCGAGCGTCAGCCCGCGCCCGGCGAGCGGCACCGCCGGGGTGACCACGCTCGCCGCGGGCAAGAGCCACACCTGCGCCACGCGATCCTCGGGCGAAGTGGTGTGCTGGGGAGCCAACGCGGCCGGCCAGATCACGGGGCGCCCGGGCGAGGCGGTTCGCCGCCCCGCATCGGTCCCCATCGGCGGAGTTCAGCAGCTGGCCGCAGGAGAAGCGCACACCTGTGCACGGGCCGGCGACGGGACCGTGCGGTGCTGGGGCCTCAACAACGACGGACGCCTCGGCGACGGCAGCACCGACGCACGCATCCAGCCGGTCGCCGTGGTCAATCTCAACGCCATCGCCGACATCACCGTTGGCCGCTCGCACGCCTGCGCCGCGAGGACGGACGGCACCGTGATGTGTTGGGGCCGCAACGAAGGGGGTGCACTGGGAAGCGGGGCCCCGGGGCCCGGCGCGGTCGGAGGGACCCAGACCGTCCTCGAGCTCACCGACGCCACCGTCGTGGAGACCGGCGTGGGCTTTTCGTGTGCGCTGCGAAAGACGGGAGCGGTGATGTGCTGGGGCGCCAACGACCGCGGCCAGCTGGGCAACGGTGGCCAAGCCGACAGTCGACGCCCCGTGGCGGTCACGGGTATCAACGAGGCGATCGGAGTCTCGGCCGGTGTGGCACATGCGTGCGCCGTGACCCATGGCGGCACGGTCTCGTGCTGGGGTGCCAACCCCAAGGGTCAGCTGGGAGACGGGAGCAATGCCGCGTTGCGTCGCCGGCCCACCCAGGTCACCGGTCTGCGTGATGCGGTCGAGGTCGCGGTCGGCCGCGACCACAGCTGCGCTCGACGCAAGAGCGGCCAGGTCGTCTGCTGGGGCGACAACGAGTTTTCCCAGGTCGGTGCGGCGCCGGGCGGCGAGCGTCGCAGCCCCACTGGGGTGTCGGGCCTGGGCGATGCCCGCCAGCTGTCGTTGGGCGGTGCACACAGCTGCGCTCGACGTGCGAGCGGATCGGTCGTGTGCTGGGGGAGCAACCTCTATGGTCAGCTCGGCAACGGCGCTGGCGCCAAGGAGCTGTCGACCCCGCAGCCCAAACCGGTGGTCGTGACCAAGGTCTCCGATGCCGTCGAGGTCCAGCTGGGCGAAGCCAGCTCGTGCGCGCGCCGCCAGACCGGTCTGATTGCGTGCTGGGGACGCAACGATGTGGGACAGCTGGGTGCGGGTACGCAGAGCGACTGGAGCACCCGAATCCCCGTCAAAGGCGTGACCTCGGCGACGAGCCTGTCACTGGGCCCGCGCCAAGGATGCGCATCCAGCAGCCAGGGCAACGTGGCGTGCTGGGGCCGCGACGATGTAGGCCAGTACGGGGGCAACACCGCACGGACGCTGCGAATCCCCGTGATCGTTCGCGGCGTAGCGAAGATCCGACAGGTCTCGACCGCGCCTACTCACAGTTGCGGTCGCCTGGCCGACGGGCAAGTCGTGTGCTGGGGAGACAACAAGCGGGGCCAGCTGGGCGACGGCGGAGTGGCCCACCAGCCGCGACCCGTCACCGTGTCCGGGATCTGAAGCTCGCGACGACGGGCGGCGCTCCACTCGCGACTCCAGTCGGATGCGCGTGCGGCGAAGCTGATTGCAACGCACTTGTGCATTGCAAGCCAGCACGCGCTCAACAACAGCCTTGCGAATCGGAAGACGGTCGGCAATCGTGGGGAGGCTGCTGCTCATGAACCGCCGCTCGCACTGCCCTATCAGTTTCGCGCTGGAGCTGTTCGGCGATCGCTGGACCCTCCTGGTGATTCGCGACCTCGCGTTGATGGGCAAGAGCTCGTACACCGATCTTCTTTGCTCGGACGAAGGCATCGCCACCAACATCTTGGCCGAGCGACTTGCCCGTCTCGAGCAGCGGGGAATCATCCGCAAGGAACGAGACACCCAAGACCGTCGTCGCTCCCGCTACCGACTGACCGAGGCGGGACTCGATCTGATCCCGGTCTTGGTGGAGATCATCGTGTGGGGAGCGAACAACGACGACGAGTCGGCGATCGGACCCGAATTCGTACGCGAGGCCGAGACCGACCGGGCGGGGCTGCTGGCCCGGCTTCGCGCCGACGGCCTCCAGCTATGAGCCCGAGCACCTGCTTTGCGAGCAATACCGCTCGCAAAGCGGCTCATTATGGAACCCGACTTCCTGCACGCGTCCCAACTCGGGCCCACTCGATGAACCGAAGCGGGCTACGCGGCCCGACGTCGACGATCGAGATGGTGTCTTCGCCGGGATTGGAGACGTAGGCCTGCTGCCGTTCGTGGTCCACGACCACCTCGTACGCGCCCACCCCGACCGGCACCGAGGCCAACAACCGGAAGCTGCCCAGGCCCACGATCGCCAAGCGGCCCTCCCCTGCGCACGTGATCAACGCCAGCGCCTCGGCCTCGGGCGGCCGGTAGACGGTGAGCACGTTGGGGTTGTCGCACAACGTCACGACGGACATCGCCTCGTCGCGCGGGAGGTTGTCCTCGTCGAGGCTGGTGTCCAGTCGCACCAGTCCCGGCGGGGTGGTCTGCACCACGAGGAGCCGATCCCCCACCGTTGGATCCTCGAACGCGATGTCGCCCAGGAATGGGCGTCCCAGCACCACCTGCGGGTTGATGACCGGCATGGGTACCTCGCGCCCGGGCAACAGCAGGTCGAGCCCCGGCGCGACGGTGAAGTGCCGAACCCCCGGGAAGTACCGATGGCTCGCGTACATGAACGGTCGCTCGCAGTCACGGCTGGGCGACGGCGGAGCCTCGGGATCGCATGGACGTGATGCGACCGCGAACCCACCCCGGAGGTCATCGTCCTCGAACACGTCCTCGCGGAAGAACTCTCCCTCGACGTCGGCCAGCTCGGGGCCACGCGCGCCGTCGAGCGCCAGCAGCGACAGGCTGCCGCCGAGCAGGTGCGGCAGGTAGCCGAAGCGCGCGCCCTGGTCGTCGATGGTCAGCCGAGCCGGCTCACCCGGCAGGCGCTCGCCCCCGTTGGTGGACAGGCGGATCTCGTGGCTCGACCCGCAGCGCGAGTCTTCGCCCTGGTCGCAGTCGAGGACCACGCCGTCGGGGCCGGACTGCACATCGACCCACGTCACCGAGTTCGGGCTTCGGGTCGGCACCATCAATCGAAGCAGGCCCTCGGTCCCGGTGGGCTGGTCGATGGCGATGTTGCCCGCTCCAGTCCCCAGCCGCACGGTCGCCCAATCATCGATGAACGCACTGGGTTCGCACTCGATCGTCGGATCGTCGGGGGCCACACGACGACACGGACGCGAGCGATCTCCCGCCTCGCCCGGCCGCGCGAGCTCCGTGTACAGCGCGTCGAGATCGATGGCCATCAGCGTGCTGTCGACCTGCTGCCGATCCCAGTTGCCGTTGGTCACGAACAAGGCCGGTCGGATCGCGTCGACGGCGAGCCCGGTGGGCTGTCGAAGCTGATCCAGCGACGGCAGCGGGCCGTCGTCCATCTGACACGCGCCCGCGAGCATCCCCGCGGCCATCCCCGCCCATGCCGTCCGCCACCACGCCCGGCTCACCCCCCGAGCATCGCACGACGACCGGTGGCGGGGCGATGCCGGATCCACGCACCGCCGACAGCTCCCGCCAGTCGGCTCGGGGCCAACAACTCAGCCGGGCAGCCCGAGCGCGCGCCCGGCCCAGATCGCGTCGTAGGCCGCCCAGGAGGCACCTGTCGCCGTGAGCGCCGCCGCAACCCGAAGCCACGGTGCCAATCCGTCCACCACAGGCGCCGCGGTCGAGCCTCCACGGGCCACCAGTCGAGTGCCCAGCTCCGCGACGACAGCGACGAGCAAAACGGGCGTCACCAGAGCCAGCGCGAGCACGGTGGTGCCGTGGGCCAGCTGCGCAACCGGGATCTCCGAGATGCCCTCCGCCCAGGCCTGCGGCGCGCCGATCGGCCACGCGTCGAGCAAGCCCTGCGCCCCCAGCAACAGCGGTCGGTGTAGGCCGAGGGTCAGCGCCGTCGTCCCGACCAGCGCCACCGTCAACATCCGCCAGGGGCCGGGCGCCGTGCCCAACACCCGCGCGCTGGTCTGGGCCGCGCCGAGCAACGCATGCCCCGGCAGCGCCACCACCAGGCCCAGCCCTGCGCCGAGCATCAGCTCCGCGCCCGCGGCCAGCCAGGGATCGACCTGCGGCACGACGGCCACGCCCGGGCCCGGCAAGCCGCCCACGGCGAGTGCGATGGCGAGCAGTGCCGCCACCACCGTCCACCACGGGCCCACGCAGGCTCGCCACAGCACCTGCATCTGCAGCAACGCCCACCACCGCAGCGCAGCGAGCCCCAGCCCGACGCCCGCGGTGACAATGGGCTCGTCGAGGTCCACGGTCAGCCCTCCGTCCGGCCGACATCGGACAGCTGGGACCACGCATCGGATGCGATGTCTCGCGCCTGTTGGGCCAGGCCATCGGCGACCAGCAGCAATGCCACCAGCACGGCCAGCCCCCGCAGCACTCCGGCGGCCACGGGATCCTGAAGGCCCATGCGCGCGGCCAACCATCCGGCGACCACCGCTCCCAGCAGCCCCGCCACGACCAACGGCAACACCGCGAGCACGGCCTGCCCCAAGCCCTCGGCCACCAGCGCGGAGAGGTCGTTCACGTGTAGCCCTCGACCAGACCGCCGATGACCACGTCCCAGCCTCCCGCCGCCAAGAACAGCAGCAGCTTGAGCGGCAGCGTGACCAAGGGCCCCGGAGCCGTCGCCAGACCCAGGAGCGTGAGCCCCTGGGCGACCACCAGATCCACCAGCACCAACGGCAGCACGATCAGCACGGCCATGTGCAGCGCCTCGGTCAGCTCCGTGACCAGGAACGCCGGCACCAGGGCCCGCGGATCCGCAGCCTCGACGCCTTGCAGCTGCGCAAAGAACACCAGCTCGTCGGGATCGGTGTGGCGTCCGAGAAAATCGGTCAGCGGCTCGACGACCGCCAGCCACACCTCGGGGTCTGCCCCCGCCAGCGCCGAGACACCGCCGGCCGCGTCGACCCGCGCCAGGGTGTCGAGGGCCACGGGCGCCATGACGATGCCCGTGACGACCAGCGCCAACGCCAGCATCGCCGACCAGGGCAGCAGGGTCTCCGCCCCCAGCCCGATGCGCAGCGCACCCAGCACGACCGAGGACTTGGTGAATGCGGTCGCGATGGCCAGCACCAGCGGCAGGGCAGCCAGGACCAGCCACGGTCCGAGCTCAGCCGCCATCGCGCTCTACCCCGCTGGCGGTCGGCTTCGGGTCGGACGGCGACAGCTCCGTGAGCAGCTGTGGCGCCGCTGCGGGCCCGGTGCCGACCACGAAGCGTCGTCCCTCCAGCTCGACCACGTGGAGGGCGTGGTGCCCTCCCAGAGGGACCGTGTGGCGCGAGACGCCAGGCACGGTCCGAGTCCGCGTTTGCCACCACAGGCCGAGCAGCGCAGCCGCGCCGAGCATCAGCCCCAACGTGGTCAACGAACCAGCCCCAGCGAGCGCGAGCATGCCCCACGGTAGGGACAACCGATCGCCCGACGCCAAAAACCCGCGAAAAACCGCGAGCGCAGCCTGTCCCGCCGCCGCTTCGAACGAACGACGGGGTGCCCGCCGCCATGGCGATGCACCCCGTTGCGCGGCGGATGACCGCCGAAACGCTACTCGCTGACGAGCTCGATGATGGCCATGCGCGCGGCGTCACCGACTCGCGGTGCGGTCTTGATGATGCGCGTGTAGCCACCCGGCCGCGACGCAAACCGCGGCGCGATATCCGTGAACAGCTTGGCCAGAATTTCCCGGCTGCGAACCAGGCGACCCGCCATGCGGTACGCGTGGACGATGCGGGCCTTCTCAGCCACGGTGCGATCCGCCTCGGGCTTGGCCAGCAGCTCCTGGACGCTCAAGCCGCGGGTGATGGTCTTCTCGGCGAAGCGCCGCAACTCCTTGGCCTTGGCCTCGGTGGTGGTGATGCGCTCGTGCTCGAGCAGCGAGGTCACCATGTTGCGGAACATGGCCTTGCGGTGGGCCGACGTGCGCCCTAGTGGGCGCCCAGATTTGCGATGACGCATGGCGTGGGTCCTCGGGGGCTAGGCCTAGTCGGCCGCGGGCGGTGGGCCCTGCCAGTTGGGGATCTTCATTCCAAGAGCCAGGCCCATCTGCGCAAGGATCTCTTTGATCTCCTTGAGCGACTTGCGACCGAAGTTCTTGGTCTTGAGCATCTCCGCCTCGGTCTTCTGCACCAAGTCGCCAATGTAGTGGATGTTGGCGTTTTGGAGGCAGTTGGCCGAGCGCACCGACAGCTCGAGCTCGTCGACCGAGCGCCAGAGGTACTCGTTGAGCTTGTCCTCTTCGGAGGGCTCGGCCGGGGTGGCCTCTTCGATCTCTTCACGGTTGATGAAGATCGACAGCTGCTCCTTGAGGATCTTGGCTGCGAATGCCACCGCGTCGTCGGGCTTGACCGAGCCGTCCGTCCACACCTCGAGGATGAGACGGTCGTAGTCGGTCCGCTGACCCACGCGAGCGTTGGTGACGCGGTAGTTGACCTTCTGAACGGGCGAGAACAGCGAGTCGATGGGGATGACGCCGATCGTCATCGCCTCGGTCTTGTTCTGGTCCGCGGTCGCGTAGCCCCGACCCATGGCCACGGTCATCTCCATCTTGAGATGGCCCTCCTTGGAGAGCGTGGCGATGTGCTGCTCGGGGTCCAACACCTCGACCCCCGTGGGGGCCTGGATGTCCGACGCCTTGACCGGGCCCTCACCCTGACGATCGATCGTCAGCGTACGGGGGGTCGCATCGTCCATCCGCAGGCGCAGGGCCTTGATGTTGAGGATGACGTCCGTGACGTCCTCCACGACACCTTCGATGGTGGTGAACTCGTGCAGCGCACCATCGATGCGCACCAAGGTAACGGCCGAGCCCTGCAACGAAGACAGCAAGACCCGACGCAGGCTGTTGCCCAGGGTGATGCCGTAGCCGCGCTCAAGCGGCTCGCAGGTGAACTTGCCGTAGCTCTCCGTGAGCGATTCGAGCTCGACGTCGAGTTTCTTGGGGCGAATGAGGTCGCGTCAGTTGCGGGCAATCGTATTGGGGTCCTGCATGATGCGTGACGCCTCCGAGGACGAGGGTTACTTGGAGTACAGCTCGACGATGAGCTGCTCGTCGATCTCGGCCGCGATGTCCGAGCGGGTGGGCAAGGCGCTGACCTTGCCACGGAAGTGGTCTTTGTCGACATCGAGCCAGGCCGGGCGAGGGGAACGGTCGCTCTTGGCGATCGCCTCCACTACCTTGACCACCTTGCGGCTCTTCTCGCGCACCTCGACGACATCGCCCACGCGGACGAGGTACGAGGGGATGTCGACACGCTTGCCGTTGACGATGAAGTGACCGTGACGGGCAAGCTGGCGGGCCTCGGCGTGGCTCGACGTGAAGCCACATCGCAGCACGACGTTGTCGAGGCGACGCTCCAGAAGCTGAAGCAAGTTCTCACCGGTGACCCCCTTCATGCGGGTCGCACGGTAGTAGTAGCCGCGGAACTGCTTCTCGAGCAGCCCGTACATGCGCTTGACCTTCTGCTTCTCGCGAAGCTGCTGGCCATAGTCGCTGGGACGGCGGCGACGGCCCTGGCCGTGCTGGCCGGGCGGGTACGGGCGTCGCTCGTACCCACACTTGGTCGAGAAGCAGCGGTCGCCCTTGAGGTACAGCTGGGCATCCTCTCGACGGCAGAGGCGACAGACGGGACCGGTATAACGAGCCATGAGACTTAGACCCTGCGCCGCTTGGGCGGGCGGCAACCGTTGTGGGGAATGGGAGTGACGTCTTTGATCGCAGTGACGCGGATGCCCGAGGACTGAACCCCGCGCAGCGCCGACTCGCGACCCGCCCCCGGTCCGCTGATGCGAACGGTGACGGTTTGCATGCCGTGGTCCTGAGCCCGTCGGCACGCTTCGTCGGCCGCGAGCTGAGCCGCGAACGGCGTCGACTTGCGAGAGCCTCGGAAGCCACGCACGCCGGCCGAGGCCCAGGCGATCACGTTGCCGTTGACGTCGGAGACGCTGACCAAAGTGTTGTTGAAGGTGGAACGGATGTGAACGATCCCCGTGGAGATGTTCTTCTTGACCCGTTTCTTGCCCTGCTTGCTGGTCGCCATGTCGGTCTTCTTCTTGGGCTAGCGCCTAGCGCTTCTTCTGGGCCACGGTGGCGCGCTTGGGACCCTTGCGGGTGCGCGCGTTGGTGTGCGTGCGCTGGCCTCGAACGGGAAGATTCCGTCGATGCCGGAGCCCGCGGTAGCAACCGAGGTCCATCAAACGCTTGATGCTCATCTGGACGTCGCGGCGAAGGTCACCCTCCACGCGATAGCCCTGCTCGATGACCTGACGGATGGCGCTGACTTGCTCGTCGGTGAGGTCGTCGGTGCGAACCGACGGACCCACGCCCGACTCGTCGAGAATCTTCGACGCGTTGGTGCGGCCCACTCCGTAGATATAGGTGAGGGCAACTTCGATCCGCTTGTTACGCGGAAGATCGACTCCTGCGATACGTGCCATGGTCTTAGCCTTGCCTCTGCTTGTGCTTGGGGTTCTCGCAGATGACGCGCACTACGCCACGGCGACGGATCACCTTGCACTTGTCACAGATCTTCTTGACGCTCGCTCTGACTTTCATGGCGGCTTGGCCTTGCGTCGCTTCGGAGGGGGTCGGAAAAAAAAGAGGGCGGAAGGAAGGAGTCGAGAGGAACGAGAGGGCGGGCTTCAGGGTTCGACCAGGGCGATGATGGTGCCCCGGCCGGGGTCGAGACGGGCCCGGCGGACGACGACTCGGGTACCCTTGCGAATCGGGCGGGCGAGTCGGACCAGCTCCTCTGAAGGGCCGGCGATTACCACGGTTCCGTCGCTGATTTGAAGCCTGAAAAGTCGCTGCGGTAACTCGGCTGTGACGGTCGCGGAGGCCGTTTCGGGGGCCGAGGGAAGCACTTGCCGTTTGTCGTTCCTGGGCTCGGGAGCGCCGGAGCATGCCACCACGGACATCGTTCGTCTACCCGCGGTCGGGTCGATCAATTCTCAGTGAGCCAGCGCACTTTCCGGAGTGCCCCTCGCGAGCCCAGAGATCACCCCTCGATCAGTGCGCGGAGCCGTCCTCAGCGTACAGAGCGTCCAACTCCGCCTCGTAGCGCGCGACGACTTGGCGTCGTTTGACGCTCATCTTGGGGGTCAGCAGGCCGTTGTCGACGGTGAAATCCTCCGTGAGCAGGGCCCACCGCCGCGGCTTCTCGTAGCGTTTGAAGCCAGTGGCGTGATCCGCGAGCGCCTCACCGATGCGGGCGTGGACCTGCGGGTCGGCCGTGAGCGCCTCGGGCGAGACATCGGGCAGCCCCACCTGCCGAGCCCACTTGGTCAGCGCGGGGAAGTCCGGCACCACCAGACAGACGTTGAAGGGGCGGTTGTCACCGAAGATGAACGCCTGGTTGATGAGCCCGCTGAGCTTGAGCTGATCCTCGAGCGGAGTCGGCACGACGTACCTCCCGTTCTCGAGTTTGTACTGCTCCTTGAAGCGACCGGTGATCTTCACGAACCCGTCGTCGGTGATGCGCCCCATGTCGCCCGTTCGAAACGCACGACGACCGTCGAGCTCGAAGATCACCGCCGCGGTTGCTTCGGCCGCACGGTGATAGCCCTGCATCACGTTGGGCCCCACCACCACCACCTCGCCATCGATCTGCGGCGGCAGCACCTTGCCGTGCTCGTCGCAGATGAAGACCTCGACCTCGGGAATCGGCCTGCCCACCGTGCCCAGCCTCCGCGCTCCCGGACGGTTGGTGCTGGCGATCGGTGACGTCTCGGTGAGGCCATAGCCCTCGAACACCATGATGCCGATGTCGTCGATGAACTCGCCCACCTCTTTGGACAGCGCCGCGCCGCCCGAGAACACATAGCGAAGCCGTCCTCCGAAGCGCGCCTTGATCTTGGAGAACACGATCCGGTCGAGCACCGTGTACTGGAGGTCGAGCCAACGACTGCGTCGCCCCTGTTGCTCCAACGCCCGACGCTCCGCCGCCACTTCGATCCCCTTGGCGAACAAGCGCCGGACCATCGGTTTTTCCTCGGCCATCCGCTTGGTGAGCCCGTCGTAGATGCGGTTGAAGATCCGCGGCACGGCGAACAGCAACGTGGGCTGCACGAGGAGGAAGTCGTCCATCAGGGTCTGCGGGCTCTCGGCCAGGCCGATCGCCGCCCCCCGTGACAGCAACACGTGGAGCTCTGCGGTCTGGCCGAACGAGTGCGCCCACGGCAGAAACGAACAGCTCACATCGTCGTGGGTCATCGGGAACACGTCTTGGACCCCGTTGACGTTGGAGATGAAGTTGCCGTGGCTGAGGACCACCCCCTTGGGGTTGCCCGTGGTGCCCGACGTGTAGATGAGACCCGCCACGTCTTCGACGGTGGGCACGGCCGCGGGCACCGGATGGTCGGCACCCTTTTGCAGCTGGTAGGTGAACGAGTGCTCGGCGTCGTCGGGCGCGTCGAAGCACACGATGTGCGCGAGCTGGGGCAGCCGCTCGAGCAACGCGGTCGTACGCTCGTAGATCTCGGCAGTGGAGACGAGCAGGACCTTCGTCCCGCTGTCGCCGAGGATGTACTCCCAGTCCTTGGGCTGCTGCGCCTCGTACATGGGAACGTAGTGCGCCCCCAGGCCGTAGGTCGCGTAGGCGGCCACGGCCCACTCCACCCGGTTGT
Organism: Deltaproteobacteria bacterium; assembly: GCA_022601155.1. Classification (GTDB taxonomy): domain Bacteria; phylum Myxococcota_A; class Polyangia; order Nannocystales; family Nannocystaceae; genus Paraliomyxa. The sequence continues at coordinate 14,487 of JAHZJA010000277.1, forward strand.
TGGCGATGACCGCCACCTTGTCTCCCGCGGTCACCCCCAGCCGAGCGAGCGCGGCACGAGCGTGGTCCACCTGCTCGGCGAACTGCCGGTAGGTGATCCAGCGGTAGCGACCGTCGGTCTTGGTGCCCAACAGGTCGCGGTCACCGTGTTCGGCACACGACCACTGCTGCATGTCGACGAGCGACGAGAACCGCTTGCTCATCGCCGCCCGAAGCTCACAGCACGGCCATGATGCGCGTGAAGATCTCGTCGGGATCGCCCACCCCGTCGACACCGACGACGACGCCCTTGCCCTGGTAGTGAGCGATCACCGGACGCGTCTCGCTGTCGAACTTGCCCAGACGGGCTTGCACCTTCTGGGGGGTGTCGTCACTGCGCTGGTACAGGGCCTCGCCCGTCTTGTCGCAGACCCCGTCGGCCTGCGGCGGGCTGTACTTGACGTGATAGACGTGCCCGCTCGGTGACATCCGCCGGCCCGTGATCCGCTCCTCGATGAGCTCGAACGGCACCTGGATGTCGACGACCTTGTCGATGGTGACCGACGCATCCAGGGCCTGGGCCTGCGGCATCGTTCGGGGAAAGCCATCGAGCAGGAACCCTTGGCTCGCCGCGGGCCCCGCCAGCTCCTCCTCGAGCAATGCGATCATGAGGTCGTCGGGCACCAGCTGGCCCTCGTCCATGAACCCCTTGGCCTTGACCCCGAGCTCGGTGCCGGCCTTGACCGCCGCCCGCAACAGGTCGCCCGTACTGATATGGGCGTACCCAAGCTGCTCCTTGAGCTTCTTGGCCTGGGTCCCCTTACCAGAGCCCGGGGCGCCGATGAGGATGATCCCCTTCGCACGATCTGCGCTCATGAAGGGCTTATACCGTCCGTCGGTGAGGCGGACGAGGGGGAATCTCGATCAATCCCGTTCCCGCGGCGGTCGCTTGCGAACGAACGAGATGAGCGCCCGGGGTGCCGCGTCACGCCGAGGCGCTCGCGGTATGCCCGTGCGGTGCCCCGACCGGGGGCGCCATGAAACGCGAGCACGCGCGCCCGGAGGTCGCCGTGATCGTGCGACCCGTGGAGCCCTTGCGCGCCGCTCGGGACGACCGTCTAGCGACGTCCGCGAGTCCGGGGACCGCGAGGACCCGCGAAGCCCTCGTACGAGCGCGTGACCAGGTGGCTCTCGATCTGCTGGGCGGTATCCAGAGCAACACCCACCACGATGAGCAGCGAGGTGCCGCCGTAGTAGAACGGCACGTCGAACTTGGTCTGCAGGAACGTCGGCAGCACGCAGACCGCCGAGATGTACCAGGCACCGACGAACGTCAGTCGCGTGAGTACGAAGTCGATGTACTCGGCGGTGCGCTTACCCGGACGGATGCCTGGAACCGAAGCGTTCTGCTTCTTGAGGTTGTCGGCAACGTCGGTCGGGTTGAACTGAATCGCCGTGTAGAAGTACGTGAAGAACACGTTGAGCGCGACGTAGACCGTGATGTACAGCCAGCCGTCGTAGCTGAGCGCGCTCGAGAACTTCTGTAGCCACTCGTTCTGAGTCATCCCCGCGATCTGGTTGGGGAACATCAAGATCGAGCTGGCAAAGATCGGCGGGATGACGCCTGCGCTGTTGATCCGCAGCGGCAGGTAGTTGTCGTTGCCGCCGAACATCCGGCGTCCCTGCACACGTTTGGCGTATTGGACCGTGATCCGACGCTGGCCGCGTTCCATGACCACGATGAACGCGATCACCAAGATCGCCATAACCAACAGCAGCACCAGGGTCATCGGTCCGAACGAATCGGGATCGTCCTGTTGCTTCTGGAACAGCTGGTAGATGGCCAGCGGCAGGTTGGCGATGATGCCCGCGAAGATGATGAGCGAGATGCCGTTGCCGATGCCGCGCTCGGTGATCTGCTCACCGAGCCACATCAGGAACACGGTGCCGCCGGTCAGCGTCAGCACGGTCTCGAGCTGGAACGGCAGGCCGGGGTCCAGGACCAGCGTCTGCCCGGTCGCGTTTTGCGACTCGAGCCAGCTGGCCATGAAGTAGCCCTGAACCAGCGCCAGCCCGACGGTGCCGTAGCGGCTGTACTGGTTGATCTTGCGTCGACCGCTCTCGCCCTCTTTGCTCAGCTGCTCGAGCCGTGGGATCACCACGGTCATCAGCTGCATGATGATGCTGGCGCTGATGTACGGCATGATGCCGAGCGCGAACACCGAGAGCTGTTCGAGCGCGCCACCGCTGAACATGTTGAAGTAGCCCAGGAAGCCACCGGACCCCTGGTTGACGATGTCCGACATGACCTTGCGGTCGACGCCGGGCACCGCAATGAACACACCGAGGCGGTAGACCGCCAGCATCATCAGGGTGAACATCACCCGCTTGCGCAGCTCGGGGAGCTTGAAGATGTTGATGATGATGCCCATGCCGTAGTCCTCGTGGCGGCGCTTCCAAGTGCGGTTAGCGCGGCGGGGGGGGCCCCTTACCGGGACCGGACCATACCTTACGTCGGAGTCGCTGACATCTGACGCCCGTAAGATATGGCGAAGGCGCGCCGGGATGGGCGCGCCTCACGCGAAGTGGCGGGCCGGACAAGATCCGGCCCGTGGCTCGTCAGCCAGCGTCGGCGTCGTCGGCCGGCGCGGGATTCGGCCCGAGCACGATGAGGTCGAGCGAACCGCCCGCAGCCTCGACCTTGGTCTTGGCCGATGCGCTGGCCCGATGCAGCTTGATGACCAAGCTGGTCGTCAGCTCGCCAGTGCCGAGCAGCTTGATGATGGTCGCCTTCTTCGGGACCAGACCACGCTCGTGCAGCAGCTCGGGGGTGATCTCGGTGCCCGCGTCGAACTTCCCCTCGAGATGGCCCACGTTGACGCCGTGGACCTCGACCCGATGGATGTTGACGAAGCCACGCTTCGGGATCCGCATGTGGAGGGGAAGCTGGCCACCCTCGAACGAGACCCTCATGGCTCGTCGACGATACAGCTGGCCCTTCATGCCGCGCCCGGAGGTCTTCCCCCGGTGCGAGCCGATCCCTCGCCCGATGCGCTTCTTCTTCTTACGTGCGCCCTCGGGGGGCGACAGAGTGTGCAGGGTGGTACCCATGACGTCGTCCGAACTTCCTCACTCGGCGGGCTCTACGGCCACCAAGTGCTGGACCTTGCGGATCATCCCGCGAACGGCGTGAGTGTCCTCCACCACCGCCGAGCTATTGAGCTTACGCAGACCCAGACCAACGATTGTCTGCTTCTGCTTGATGGAGCGGTGGATCGTGCTCCGCACCAGGGTGACCTTGAGCTTGTCAGCCATGACCAAGTCCTCGTGAGCCGCGACGGCGGCGCTCAGCCGAGCATCTCCGCGACCGTCATGCCCCGTCGCATCGCTACCTGCTCGGGGCTGCGAAGACTCTGGAGAGCATTCATCGTCGCGTGAATGACGTTGAGGTGGTTGTTGCTACCAAGGCACTTGGACAGCACATCGTGAATGCCCGCGCACTCGACGACCGCACGGACGGGACCGCCCGCGATGACGCCAGTACCCGGTGACGCCGGGCGAAGGAGCACCCGTCCCGCACCGTGAACCCCGAGGATCTCGTGGGGGATGGTGGGACCGGACAGCGGCACCTCGAAGATGTTGCGCCGTGCGTACTCGTTGGCCTTGCGAATCGCTTCGGGAACCTCGCGAGCCTTGCCGTGGCCCATACCGACCCAGCCGTGCTCGTTGCCCACCACCACGACGGCGGTGAACGAGAAGTTCCGACCGCCCTTGACCACCTTGGCCACGCGGTTGATGTAGACGACGCGATCGACCAGATCGCCCAGACTCTCGATATCGACAATCCCCATGGCTAGAACTCCAGGCCCGCCTCGCGGGCGGCGTTGGCCAGGGCGCTGACCCGACCGTGGTAGGCGTACCCGTTGCGGTCGAAGACCACCTGGGTGATGCCCTTGTCCTTGCACGCCTTGGCGATCGCTTCGCCCACCACTTTGGCGGCGTCTTGCTTGTTCTTCTCGTTGAGGTCGATCGCGAGCGCCTTGGTCAGCGTCGAGGCCGAGGCCAGCGAAGCTGCGGCGCTGTCGTCGACGACCTGCGCGTAGATGTGCTTGCTGCTGCGGAACACAGTGAGCCGGGGGCGCTCGGTGGTACCGGTGACGCTCTTGCGGATCCGCTTCTTGCGACGGAGCCGGGTTTTGTCTTTGTCGGTCGGCATGACGGTTCTCGTTTCCGGTGACGCGTAGGCGGTGCCTACTTCTTACCGCGCTTGCCTTCCTTGCGGACGATGCGCTCGTTCTCGTACTTGACGCCCTTGCCCTTGTACGGCTCGGGCGGCCGGAAGTCACGGATGTCGGCGGCGGCCTGCCCCAACACGGCCCGGTCGGCCGCGGTGAGGACCAACTTGCCGTCCTTGGTGACCTCGGCAGACACGCCCTCGGGCAGCGCGTAGCTGATGCCGTGGGAGAAGCCGAGCGTCAGGTCGACGTTCTTGCCCTTCACCGCAGCACGGTAGCCAACGCCGTTGATCTCGAGGACCTTCTTGAAGCCCTCCGAGCAGCCCACCACCATGTTCGCGGTGCGGGCACGAGCCATGCCGTGCATCGCTCGGTGCGAGTGGCTGTTGCTCGCTCGCGAGAACTTGACCTCGGCGCCCTCGTGGGTGAACGAGATGCCGTCGGGTACGGTGAAGTCCAGCGTGCCCTTGGGTCCCTTGACCGAGATGGTCTGGCCCTTGGTGTTGAGCGTCACTCCCTTGGGAACGACGATGGGTGCATTGCCGATGCGTGACATGGGTGCTGCGCTCCTCTTACCAAACGCTGCAGATGAGCTCGCCACCCACGCCTGCCTTGCGAGCAGCGCGGTCGGTCATGAGCCCCTTGGAGGTGCTCACGATCATGATGCCGAGGCCGTTGCGAACCTTGGGAATCTCGCTGACGCGGGCGTAGCAGCGCTGCCCGGGTCGGCTGACCCTTCGCAGACCCTCTATCGCCGGCTGGCCCGAGTGCCACTTGAGCCGAATGTCAATCGTACCTTGAGGCGGCACGTCGTGGCGCTCGTAGTCCTCGAGGTACCCCTCTTGTTTCATGATCTCGACGATGCGGTATTTGACCTGCGACGCGGGGACGACCAACGTTTCGTGGCCGGCCGTCTGCGCGTTGCGGATGCGAGTGAGCATGTCGGAGATGGGATCGGTCATGGACATGATTGCGACTTTTCCCTTCAGGCGGCGCGGAACGGGACGCCCATGTGAGTGAGCAGAGCCCGACCTTCGTCGTCGGTCTTGGCGCTGGTGTGTACGCAAACGTTCATGCCCGGAACCTTGTCGAGCTTGTCGATATCGATCTCTGGGAAGATCAAGAGCTCACGAATTCCCAGAGTGTAGTTGCCCCGGCCGTCGAACGCTCGGCGGCTGACACCACGAAAGTCGCGGGTCCGGGGGAGCGCCACGGTGAGGAGGCGGTCGAAGAACTCCCACATGCGGGGACCTCGAAGCGTCACCATGCAGCCAATCTTCATGCCCTCGCGGAGCTTGAAACCCGCGATGGACTGCTTGGCTCGAGTGACGACCGGCCGCTGACCGGTGATGAGGCCCAGGCTCTCGAACGCTTGCTCGAGCAGCTTGGGGGTCTTGAGAGCCTCGCCCAACCCGATGTTGAGGACGATCTTCTCAATCCGGGGGACCTGGAAGGGGTTCGAGTAGCCGAACTCCTTTTGCAGGGCCGGACGAGCCTCGTCCAGGTATCGGGTGACGACTCGCGGGCGGTCCTTGGGACCACGACGCAGAGGCTCTTCCTGCAATTTGCGGAACTTGAAGGGGAAGCCGGGTTCGGCTTTCTTCTTCTGGGTCGGGGCGCCGCGCTGTGCCTTGGCCATCGGTATTCCGTACCCTTACTTGTCGATCTGCTCGCCGGAGGCAACCGCCACGCGCACCCGAGAACCGGACTCGAGGGTCTGGACGCGGACGCGGGTCGGCTTACCTGTGGTGGGATCGGCGAGCATGACGTTGGAGATGTGAATGGGCGCCTCTTTCTTGACGCGCCCGCCCTGAGGATTGGTCTGGCTGGGCTTGATGTGCTTGGTGCGGACGTTGACGCCCTCCACCAGTACGCGCTCTGCCCCGGCGAGTACCCGAAGTACACGGCCGCGCGAGCCCTTGTCTTTGCCTGCCACGACGACGACGTCGTCGCCTTGCTTGACGCGTTGCATCGCTAGAGCACCTCCGGCGCCAGGCTGATGATCTTGAGGAATTTGCGAGCGCGGAGCTCACGAGCGACCGGTCCGAAGATCCGGGTACCGATCGGCTGCTTCTGGCCGTCGATCAGCACGGCGCTGTTGTTGTCGAAGCGGATCAGGCTTCCGTCGGGCCGGCGAAGACCCTTCCGGGAGCGAACGATGACCGCTCGCATGACCGAGCCCTTCTTCACCTTGGAGTTGGGAAGAGCGTCTCGGATGCTGACGACGATGATGTCGCCGACGTTCGCGTAGCGTCGCTTCGAGCCGCCCAGCACCTTGATGCAGGCAACCTTGCGTGCGCCGGAGTTGTCGGCCACGTCGAGAACGGACTGGACCTGGATCATACGACCGGTGCCCTTTCCGTGACGGCCTGAAGCCGCCAGCGCTTGTCCCGAGACAACGGGCGCGACTCGATGATGCGGACCGTATCGCCCACGCGTGCGTCGTTGCGCTCGTCGTGTGCCTTATACTTGACCTGCTCGTTGATGTACTTGCGGTAGCGCGGGTGGCGATACCGACGCATCACCTGCACCACGATGGTCTTGTCCATCTTGTCGGACACGACCTGTCCCACGAGCACGCGACGATGCCGGTCGAGACCGCCACTGTCGGTGGCGTCGGGGGTTCCGGCCTTGGCCTGTTCGTTACTCATGCCGTTGCCTCCTTCGCCGCGTCGGCGTCGGCGCTGCCGCTCCCGGCGAGGCCGAGCGTGCGCTCGTGCAGGATCGTCTTGATACGCGCGATGTCCTTCTTGAACACCACGAACTGAGCGGTGTTGGCTGCCCGTTGCGTAGCACGGGCGACCTGGAGCTTGATGAGCTTGTCGCGCAACTCGGTCTCGAGTTCGCGGAGCTCATCATCGGTCTTGTCTCGGAGCTCAGAGGGTTTCACAGCAACGGCTCCCTCGAAATGAAGCGGGTGTCGATGGGAAGCTTGTGGTGGGCGCGCAGGAATGCGCTCCGCGCCAGCGTCTCGGGTACGCCTTCGATCTCGTAGAGCACGCGACCGGGACGAACGACTGCCACCCAGTACTCCGGTGCGCCCTTACCCTTACCCATCC
>JAHZJA010000278.1 GCA_022601155.1 Deltaproteobacteria bacterium
AATCGCAACGTGTAGCTGGGGCCGCCGTGCGCCTCCATCAGGCGTGCCTCGATGTCGCTGACCTCCGTGTGGGGCAGCGCTGCCATCGCCGCCCGCGTGAGCGTAATGCGGCGGTCGAACGGGGAGAGATCCTTCCCGAGCGGATGATCGGCACACGGAACGACGAGCACCCGATCCACCCATCCCCGCAGCAGCAGGTAGCTGGGAACCATGGCGTGGCCCAGGTGTGGCGGATCGAAGGCCCCGCCGAATACCCCCAGCACGGGGGCGGCGTTTGGACGCGTCGTCATCCCCGCAACCATAATCGGCCGGCGGCCGCTGCCCAGTCCCGAGACGGGCGCGAGATTCGACAATGCGCGGCAACCCCGCCTTCCCCCCGTGCGTCCAAGGATGGGGTGCATTCAGGGCCGCAATCGCTTGCGCGTGCGTCAACGTGCGTCGTTGACACACCCTATCGGCTGTATCTATTGTGCCGCGCTGACAAGCCCGTCTATGGTCGCGCCCCCAAAGTGGCGCCCACGTGCCGGGGATCGACTCCCGTGCTCGCCTTCGTTCGACGCGTTTTTCCGCCACCTCCGGGGGGGACCAGGCCTTGAGCAAACCCAAGAAACCAGGAACCGATCTGGCCGCCCTCAAGGCGCGGCTTGCCAAGAAGACCAAGGGCGCCGACCCGGCGCCCGCGCCGGAGGCGGCACCCGAAGTCCCGCCCCCGGGGCACGTGGCACCACCCATTGCCGACGTACCGCCGCCCGGTCAGCCCGCGGCACCGGTGCCCGAGGTGCCCGCGCCAGGTCAGGCAGTCGTACCCGCTCCAGGGCAGGTCGCAGCGCCGTTTCCGGACGTCCCTGCGCCCGGACAGGTGTCCGCGCCCGTACCCGAGGTCCCAGCACCCGGGCAGGTGGCCATGCCGCAGCCCGAGATGCCCTCACCCGCCCAGGCCGCTGCTGCGGCGGCCGCTGCCATGCCGCAACAGCAGCATGTCGCCGCCGCTCCGGCCCCGGCCGCCCCTGACGACGGCAATCCCTTCGGTGGATCCGTCGGCATGGGCTTCGATCCCGACGCCGGTCTCATCGACGGTGGCCCCGAGATCAAGCCTCGCGGCAGCAAGGGCATCGTGGTGTTCGCCGCGCTGCTGGCCGCTGGCGTGGGCGCAGTGGGCGGGTGGCTCGGCCACAAGATCACCTCCACGCAGGACAAGATCGACCAGGGCAAGGCCAAGGGCGAGCAGATGGTCGCCTCGGTCACCAAGATCAGCGACGCCCGCAAGTCGGTCAGCCTGGCCATGGAAGACCTCAAGAAAGAGGTCGCCAAGGACCCAGCCGCCAGCGCCGAGACGGTCTCGGCTCTCATCGCCGACAACTTCGACAAGCAGCCCCAGGTCAGCGAATTGTTCGGCTGGCAGCTGGCCTCGGTCGAGGCAGGCGGGGTCAAGGCCGCGTTCCAGCTGTACGACAAGGTCTCGCAGCTCAAGGAGAACTTGGGCCTGATGTCCGGCGTGCTGCGCAACTACGGCAAGGTGATGAAGGTCGGCGGCCCCTCGCTGTACGGCCTGACCTTCGGCCCCAGTGGCGGTCGCATGGTCGCCATCGCCGACTCGCTGTGCGGTGAGCTCCCGGCCGAAGGCGCGGAGTTCGACCCCAAGACCCTCAAGCCGTGTGGCGCCGAGGGAGCCCGTGCCATCGCCTATCGGGTGATCGACATGGCCGGTGGCAAGCCCACCATCATGATGCGCGGCTACAACGAGAACCAAGCGGTCGTGCTGCTCGCCGAGGGCAAGGTGTACGAGTACGCCATCGGCATCGAGCAGGGGAACAACGCGGCCAACTTCTACAAGTTGGCGCTGGGCCGGGTCGAAGAGAGCCTTGCCGAGATGGACAAGGCCGAAGAGAAGGCCCTCCTCGCGCTCAAGAAGTACGCCGAGGACCCCAACGTGGATGGATCACAGTCCTCCCCAGAAGGCGGCTGAACGCCCCCGAGTCTGGGTGGCAAATCCCGCGAGAGCTGGCCTTTTGGGCTGGCTCTTTCGCTATGTGGCGTTCGCCCTCGTAGGGCTGTTTTGGGTGCTCGTCCTGGCCGGGGTGGGCACCTATCGCTACTTCGCCGCCGAGCTCCCCGACACCAGCACCGTCGAGCGCTACGCGTCGCAGGCTCCGGGGGTCACCCGGATCTACGGCGCCCATGGGGCCTTGTTGGCCGAGGTCGCGCGGGAGCATCGAGCGTACGCCGAGTACGACGCCATCCCCCCCACCCTGGTCCACGCGTTCCTGGCCGCCGAGGACCGCCGCTTCTTCGAGCACGGCGGCCTGGACTACCGCGGCCTGGCTCGGGCGATGATCACCAACCTGCGGTCGGGCACGATCCGCCAGGGCGGATCGACGATCACCCAGCAGGTCGCCAAGGGGTTCTTGTCCGACGAGCAGACGATCACCCGCAAGCTTCGCGAGGCGATCCTCTCGGTGCGGATGGAATCGCGGCTGCCCAAGCCGCGGATCCTCGAGGTCTACC
>JAHZJA010000279.1 GCA_022601155.1 Deltaproteobacteria bacterium
GGCGTCGTTCTTCGGCGGTCAGCTCCTTCGGGACGTTCCATTGCATCGGGACCTCGGCCCAACGAGATCACACGTTGGGCCGGGCGTCGATCCTCCTGGCAATAAGCGGATCGCTTCTCTAGGCAGTACGGCGTGACGCGGCAGGCCGGGCGTAGTCGCGGTGGGCTCGGGGCGCCCACGACGTGAGGTCCCGCGCATCGCGGAAGGTTTTCAGCGCGACCCCGAAAAAAAAGCGCGACGGTTTCGGGGCAGGCCGCGTCGGTCCCGGGAAGACCCGAGGACGGAACGTCATCATGAATCGCTTTGCGCTGTGCTGCTCTCTCCTGGCCACCCTGCTCGTCTCCGCGCCGTCCGGCTGCGTCATCATCGACGACCCCGATGATTCCGGCGGCGCAGGCACCGACGGCAACAACGGAGACAACGGCAACGGGGACAACAACGGGGACAATGGGGCCGACGACACCGCTGGCGGCGGTGGCAACCCTCCCTCGGACCAGCAAGTCTTGGATTGCCGTGCCGCGTGCGACCAGCTGCAGTTCTTCAGCTGCATCTCGGCCGATGAGCACCAAAGCTGCTACGACCTGTGCTCGGAGCGAGACGCGGACGCGGTGGCCGTGTTCGACTCGTGCGTCAGCAACACGACGCCGTCGTGCGACGAGGCGGTGCCTTGCTACGAGAACCTGGTCGACGCTCCCTCTGCGGACGACGGGGAGCCGCCCGAGGCGACCTGTGTCGATGCGTGTGAAGAGTGGCTCGGGGCCGGCTGTGAAGCGCTGGACGAGGTGCCGTCGTGCCAAGCGTTCTGCGACTCTCTGTCGGACGCGCTGCAGCAGGTGGTGGTGGAATGCATCGAGGGACGCGACGGATGCACGTTGCCCGAGTCGTGTGCCCTCGACGGCGGTGGGGGCGAGGGTGGGGCGGGCGAAGGTTGATTCGCGCCGTTGGCGAGCGAGCCCGTCCGAGGGCTCCGCCCGACCATGGGTTGGTCTACGGCGGGGCCAGCCGAGCCCGCGGTATCTCGACCGGCCTCGGCCGCCTTCTTAAGGACGGTCAGGCACCGCGACCTCTCACCGCGCAGACTGCCGGGGTGACGTTGCCACGAAGATCTCCGCGACCCGTCGCGTGCCTGGCCCGCTGGAGCACCGTGGGGGTGCTGGCGTTGGGTTCGACCTGGGCGCAAGCGGCCCCTTCCCCCGACGCTTCCGAAGACCCGGCCACGGCGGTCGCCCCCGCGGTCGTCGAGGACGAGCCGCGCGATGCCCCTGTGGTGGAATCACTGACGGTCTCGGCGAAGGTGGCTCCGACCCCTGCGGGTGGGTCCACCGAGGTCGGCCCGGCACCCCAGGACGACCCCGTTCCCGAAACCAGCTCGGCGCCCCGGGCTGTCCCTGCCCCCGAGCGCAACCCGTGGCTGGGTGGGCTCGGGTTCGCGTCGGCTGGGATCATCGCGGGCTCGTTCGGCGACATCGAGCCTGCCCTGCGAGCCGATGACGCGCTGGGCCCGGATGCCAGCGTGGGACCGATGGCCATCACCCTCGGGGGTGGCGGTGGGTTGCTCGTGTCGGGTCGCTACATGTTTCGCGGCAAGGGCTTCGGGATGTTCGTGCCCTCGTCACCCACGTCGCGAGGACGAGTCGGGCTGACGGGCGGCGGCGGCGGCCTCGACGTGGGGATGGTGATCTACAACCGTCGCCACTGGATGCTCTACCCGTTCTTCGGCGTCGGTGGCCTGGGCATGTCGCTCGATGTCGACAACGGCAGCGACGGTGACCTCGTGTTGGGGGGCCGGACGATCGAGGCGGGCGCCACCCGGACCCTGCGCACCGGCTTCGCGACCCTCGAGCTCGGGTTCGCGTTCCACCGTGAGGTGTTCGGCCCCTCCCAGCCTGGCTCCAGCGGCCACGGTGGCTTCATCCACGGCGGAGAGATCGGGGTGATGACCTCGGTGGCGGCGGGTCGTTGGGACGACGAGGGGGCCACCGTGGCGATGGCCGGGGGACAGGTGCTGGGTGGCTACCTACGGCTGCACTTTGGCGGCGGTGGGTTCTTCATGGGTGAGCGCCCGCTGCGGTCGCGCGTCCAAAAACGTCGCCGAGCTGGCGCGCGCAAGCGTACAGCCGGGCGTTGACCTCCGCCGCGGGATCGGCCGACATGGGGAGGCTCTCGAGCTGGCTGATGAGCGGAGCGAAGGCCAGGCGCATCCCCATCCGTGGGATCCATTGGTCGGCGATGAAGCTGCACGCGGGAGCGATGGCCGACATGGGGCCGCGGAAGTCGAAGCTCAGGGTCCAGCCTCGGGGCAGTCGCCACGGGCGGAGGGGAGGGGGCGGCGCGAGCAGGGGTTTGTCCGAGAACCGGACGCAGCGGAACTCTCGCTTGCGCGGACCATCGACCCACCCCCACGGCTGGGCCAAGCCGCCCAGCTGCCACGGTCCATCGGGAGGCATCGCCTGCATCAGCGTACCGATGGCTCGGCCCACGTCTTCGGGCTCGAAGTTGGTCGCGCACGTCCACCCGAACAGCGGCCCGAGCTCCCGGGTGGCGGGGGGCAGCCGCAACCCGGGGGGCACGTCGGGCATGGTCACCGTGCCAGGCACGACGGTGGCATCGGGGCGCGCCCCGGCACGGGCATCCATCGCGCGCTGTCGGAACGTCCTGGGCGCGAGCCCGGTGGCGCGACGAAACGCTCGCGAGAACGCCTCGGCCGAGGTGTAGCCGGCCTCCATGCCGATCTCGAGGACCGAGCGACCGTCCTCCTCGACCAGATCTTGGGCGGCGCGCTCGAGGCGAAGGCTCCGGAGGTATCGCAGCGGTGGCTCACCCACCACCTGGCGGAATAGCGTGGCGAAATGTGGGGCGGCATACCCCGCCGCCCCGGCCAGCTCTTCGAGGTTCCAGTCGTGGTCGAGGTCGAGCTGGAGCCGAAGGATCGCTTCGGAGATGGTCTGCCACGGCAACAGACCCACCGCGGCGCTGGGTGAGTCGTTGGCGGCCGGCGAGGGCGGGTCCGCGGGCGTCACGATGCACCGACCGTACCACGCACGCGTGCGGCCTCGCGGCGCTGCGGGTCACCCCGTCGGGACCACGACGCCCGACTTGATCACCATCTCGATGGCGCCCAGCTGGGCCGGATCGGTAAGGGGGTCCCCGGCCAGGAGCACCAGATCGGCGCGCTTGCCCGGCTCCACCGAGCCCACGTCGTCGTCGATGTGCATGATGCGGGCGGCCTCCAGCGTCACCGCTGACAAGACCTCCATGGGGCTCGTGATCTCGGTGCTCACCCGGCCGAGCTCGTGGGGCAGCGTGCCGTGGAACGCCCAGGGACTGCCGGAGCTGGTGGCCGGGA
>JAHZJA010000280.1 GCA_022601155.1 Deltaproteobacteria bacterium
ACGCCCGTCTCCGAGAGGTCGCTGATCGGCGTGGTTGCGCGCGGATCGCTTCCCGTGGCCGCCGCACTCATGGGTACGCGACGGCTACGACGACGGTCAGAGGGTTTCCCAGGGAGCGTCACGTGCGGAGCGGCTCAGGAACGATACATCCAAATCACCACCCCTGCCGAGGGGGGAGGCCCATGTCGAGCGCGTGTTGTGGGCCTTGGCCTGCTAAAGTCGCCCGATGGCCCGTGGTGGCGACCGATTCCGGCGTTTGCGCACCCCCCGGACGGGCGATCTCTTCGAGCACTTTGGCGTCCGGACCGAGCCCGGTCCGCCTCCGGAGGACCCCGGACGCTCGCCGACCGCCGTGATCTCGGCCGCCGCTTGCGCGGACTGTGGCTGGTACCGACCCGTGCCCCTGCGTGGTGCGTGCCCGGTCTGCGGCGCCCCCCAGCCACAGAGCACCGAGCCATGAGCCGCTATGTGCAGGTCGCAACCCCCGCCCTCCACGGACTCGACGTGGTGGCCGAAGGCCTGGCCGCGATGGGGCTGAGCGTGCAGCGCGAGCGGCGTCGCGTGATGCTGGAAGGCAGCGTGGAGTGCTCGGGTGAGCCCGTCGATCTCCGCCTACCCGCGGGGACGCTCGATACGGTCGAAGACTTCGGGTTCGTCCAGGGGCCCGAAGGGCTGCAGCTGGTGTGCGGCGAGCTGGATCGCGCGCTGCTGGAGGAGCGCTTGCTGCCTCCCCTGCAAGCGGTGGTCGCCGAGCAGAAGCTCCGCGGCGCAGCCGAGCGCGCGGGCATGGAGATCGAGAGCACCACGGAGGCCGATGGGCGGCGGCGGCTGGTCGTACGCCGCCGCGGCTGAGGCTCATCGACCGCGGACTCAGGTCCGAAAGCGTACGTGGAAGTGGTTTCGGTGGCTCGGCCAGTGGCGAATGATCCCGCGGGCCCGCCGACGTCCGTGCGGATACTGGAACACCTCGTCCAGTCGGTGCTGCGAGACGCCCCGCTGCTTGGCGTAGTCGTACAGCTGCTGCTGGATTCGGTAGTCGACGAACAGGAACACGACCTCGCCCGTCTCGAGGAACGCATCGAGCAGGGCCCACGTCTTCGCGACGTCGAGCGTGTCTCGATTGACCCCGGAAAACCGCGTGCGCTTGGCGTGGGAGCCCAGCAGCACGTAGCCCATGTCCACATCACGGCCGGTCCGGTGTGACGCATGCGGATCGAGTCGTCCGCCGCCCTTGCGGCTGATGTCTCCCACCAGCACCCGCGGGCTGCTTGCGTGCCGCCCCTTGTAGCGCTTCACGGCGCGCTGCAGCAGCGAGATGGTCTTGGGCGTCCCGTAGGCGAGGCCGGGCCGCTTGATGTGCATGAGCTTGGAGGTGGGCAGAGCCATCGAGACGGCGCGGCTCTTGCCCCCCGACCGTCGGCGCCGACGCTTGGCCTTGGGCTCGGGCGGCAGAAAATCGGGCACGAGTCCGCCGTCCACCTCGAGCAACAACCGCTGGCCGACCCGCACCACGTTGGGATCGGCGATGCCCCCCGACTGCTGCTCGACCAGGTCGTCGACGGACAGGCCGTGCAGCGTCGCAATGGCCGACAGCGTCTCCCCCTTGGCCACCACGTGCTCGATGCGACGGGTCAGCCGCGGGAAGATCTCGGGACAGACGCGAACGGTCTCCCCGGGCCGAATCAGGTCGGGATTGGTCAGCTGCGGATTGAGTGCAGCCAGCTCCGTGCGCCGCACGCCGTAGCGTCCGGCGATGAGTCCGAGGTGCTCGCCGGGCTCGACCTCATGGAGGTACAGCGGCATTCGATGGTTGCAGTCCGCATGGACGGGCGCTCGCGTGGGTCGGTCACCCGCCGTCACGGGCATCGGCTCGGGCTCGGGCTCGGCCGTGGACGTCGGCGCCGCGGTCGGCTCGGCCGCCAAAGCTGTCGCGGGTGCCCACAGGCCGAGGGCCAGTATCACCAGCCACCACGGTCGATGACGCCGAATTCGCGCGGGTCCAGGGCTCGTGCCGTACATGTCATACCTTGTAGGCATGTCCTGGTCTGGGACCCAAAATCCTGGCGATTCCGACGGCCGCGAACCGCGCGCGACCCAGAGCACACGATCGGCGGCGCGAGTGAACAACCCGACGTGGGCCCTCGTCCCAGGCGGAACGCCCTGCTGCATTCAGCCCGCGGGTCGGTTGCGAACGTGTCCGCTTGCATCCCCCTGCGTTCTCGCCCCACGATGCGCACGACCTTGATCTTCAGGAGCAATCCATTCATGACGATGCACTTGCGTCCCCTCAGTTGCGGCATTGCCGCGCTCGGCCTCACCATTGGGCTGGCGGCCTGCAACAACGACCCCCAGTCCGGCACCTTGCGGGTCCAGTACGACTTCGCAACGCAGACCAGCTGCGATCAGCACCCCGAGACCGTCATCGACGTTCGCGTGGAGATTGGCGATGCGCTCGCGACCGAGACCGTCACCTGCGACAACGCTGGCGGTGAGCTGGTGGTCTCCGCGCCCGCGGGTACCCACGACATCTTGGTGCAGGGCATCGACCCCGAAAATGACGCCGTGCTCGACAACCTCGGCGGCCAGATCACCGACGACCGCGTCGAGGTGATCGGCGGCGAGAGCAAGGACTTCCCCGTCGAGCTGAGCTTGGTGCCAGCCCGCCTCGAGGTTGCCTTGGTCGTCACCAACAACGGCATCCCCGCCCAGTGCACGTCGAACTCCATCATGGTCCAGGGGCTGCGCGCCCAGGCCTGGAACTTCGCCGCGGGCCTCGAGCTGCGGTCGCACGACTTCGACCTGTGCGAGTTCGACGATTTCCTGCCCGTCCCCGATGAGGACCGCGACATCAACGGTCGCGTCTTCGACGCCGCGGTGCTCCAGCCCATCGACGCCAATGGCGGAGACGTGGGTCCCGAGCTCGAGGTTCCGTTCGCGGGCCCGGTCGGCGCAGGCAAGGCCGTGCAGATCCAAGTCAGCTGCGCGGGCGATACCTGCGAGGCGACCATCCTCGAGGGCGATCCCGGACCGACCACCGACACCGAGGATCCCACCGGTGGCGATCCCACCAGCGGCGGCTCCACCGGAATGGCGACGACCGGCGGCGAGTCCGGCACCGGTGCCGACTCGACCGGCGGCAGCACCGGCGGCTGAACGCCGCACGAACGCTGCTCACTTCGACTGAGCCCGTCATCGCCGATGCGGTGGCGGGCTCTTTCGCACGACGGGCGTGCAACGACCAGGACGCGGTCAGGGGTTGGTCAGCGCGGTGTTCCAAACAACCGTTCAGCATCGCGCCACCCGACCTGCCCGACCGCATTTGGGCCTGTCGCCGTGTAGCCATTGATCCGACCGCGGCGTTTCCCTTATGATGGAAGCTCGGCAAAGCCCGGCCAGCCACGGCCCGCCATTGTCGCCCGATCTGTTGCCATCCGCGTTGCGTTTTCGCCATTCCCCGGCGAGAGCGACCGCAACCGGATTCGTCCATTCCCACCCCAAGGTACCTATCTCCCTCACGATTCAGACCGCCGCCAGCTCCTCATCCCGGCTGACGCACTACACAGAAGAGCCGTCGCAGCTATCGATGCGCTGGAGCGAGTCGCTCGCGCGCGTGCATGGCGGCGGCTTCGTCACTCGCGAGATGGTCGAGCGTGTGCTCGATGAGCTGCGCGGCGCCCAACGGGGTCGCACGCGCGCAATCCTGGTCGATCTGACCGAAGTTGCCGGATACGAAGCCACGTGTCTGCGGCCCGCCCAGCAGTTCCTGCGCGAGGCTTCCACGTTGGGTCTCAGTCGCATTGCCCTGGTGGCGCCATCGAGCATCGTGCGGACCGCCACCCGTCTGGCCGCCCCCGCGCTAGCCGTCGAGCTTCGCACCTTCGACTTCGAGCCCCACGCCGCGCAGTGGCTCGAAGTCTCCCAGGCAGTGGCGGAGCCTCGCTCGCCATCGCCACGGACACAGCCGAGCCCTTAGCCCACGCCCCGAGTTCGTACGTGGACGAGCTCGAGCCGCGGACCCGACACCGCGAGCGGTTGCTCAGCGTCGCGGACGCGCGCGCCGCAGCCCCGCCCAGATACCCCAGCCCGGCTCGGGCGAAGCGACGCGAACGAGCCCCAGGTCCACCCGCCCCCGTCCATCGACGACCAGCGAGACATCGGAGACGAGCGCCGCCTCCACCTGGTGGGCCCCCTCGGCGTGGAGCAGCGAAAGTCCCATGCGCGTGGGGGCACGCTGCGGTCGCGCCTCGAGGCTGGTCCCGAGCCCACGGATGGGCTCCACGCGCCCCTTGTCCTCGACGAAGCCGCCCTCGAGCGTGACGAACGGAAACCGGGCGTGGTGCACCCAACCGCGTCGTCCCCCGTCCATCGCGAGGAAGCACTGGTACGCGTCGTCGCACGCTCCCCAGTCGCGCACGCCCCAGTGGTGGTGCCGCACCGAATCCGCACGCACGGGGATCAGCACATCGCCCAACGCGATCGTCCCGTGCAGCTGCCCCAGCTGCACATAGCCTCGTGATCGAGCCCGGCGCGCCGCCTGCAGCAGTCGGCGGTCCCAGCTGGCCTCTCCCAGGTGTCGGGCCATCAGCTCGGGGTCGTCATCCGCCCCCGGCTCGTAGGGTTCGACATCGGAGACGAAGGTCAGATCCACACTGCCGCGCTGCACCGAGGCGTCATCGTCGTCCACCAACCGGAGTGAAGGGCCTTCACTGGCTTCACCTTGGCCTTGGTGGTGCAGTGAGCCCACGAACCGAATCGTCCATCGACGCAGCGG
The DNA here is from genome assembly GCA_022601155.1 of Deltaproteobacteria bacterium. Lineage (GTDB taxonomy): Bacteria > Myxococcota_A > Polyangia > Nannocystales > Nannocystaceae > Paraliomyxa. The sequence goes on from JAHZJA010000280.1 coordinate 4,772, forward strand.
TCGCACGCAGTCGAGCTTGAGCCCGCCCGCCTGCCATCGGTCGTCGTTGGTCGTCCGCAGCACGGCTTGGCCCGCTGGCAGCGCCCACACTCCATCCGGGCGCAGCAACGTCACCCATACCCGCTGCGAGTCGCGACCGGGCAACCACTCGAGTCGCACGATGATCCCTAGCTGTGCCTGTACCCCGATGAACGTGTAGTCCTCGGCGAAGTGCCGCCGCCCGTCCCAGGCATGCGTGGCCTCGTCTTGCGGCGATGGCGGGGGCGTGGGCCGTGCCCCGCGGCGCTTGGTGATCACCCATCGCGCCAACGTGGACTTGAGACCTCGCCGCAGCAGGTCCGATACCTCGGCCGATGTCGAGTCCCTGCGATTGCGGTCGGGCATGGCGTGGGGGCGTGGACCCCTGGTGATCCTACGCCGGTTTGGTGTCTTCGATCGTGCCGCAATCACCGCATGACATCGCTTGCCCGTTGGCTTTGCTCGACCACCGATGGACAGGCTTTCTGGCCGCATGCTAACGATCGATTTCGATGATCGTCTCGCGCCTCGTTCCTGCCCTGCTCGCGGCCCTCCTGCTCGCTCCCGCCTGCGATCGAGGTAAAGAGCAGACCCCCGAGGAGGCGGCCGCCAAGCTGGCCGACGACCTGGACAAAGCGGCGGCGCAGCTGCGCAACAACCAGCTGGGCAACGCGGAGAAGATCTATCTGCACATTCTGGAGGCCGCTCCTGACAACGTCGATGCGCTGGGCGGCATCGCGATGGTCCGCATGGAGGAGAAGAACTACTCCGACGCGGAGATCCTGCTGCGCAAGGCGATTGCCGGAAAGCCGGGGGACGCCAAGCTGCACGCATCGCTGGGCGAGACCCTCCAGCTGACCGACAAGCACGCCGAGGCCGCGCAGGCCTACGGCAAGGCGTTCGAGCTGGCCGCCGACAACAGCAACTACGGGCTGGCGCACGGGCGCGAGCTGAGAAAGTCGGGAAAGCTGGCCGATGCCGAGGCCGTGCTCCGCGAGGTCGCCGAGCTCGATCCCAAGGCGCAGTTCGTGTTCACCGAGCTGGGCGACTCTCTGCGCGAGCAAAAGAAGCTCGACGAGTCGCTCAAGACGTACATGACCGCGCAGAACACCTACGGCTCGGACAAGATGGCCTACGCGGGTGCGGCGTTGGTCTACGAGGCCCAGGGCGACAATCGCCACGCGCTGGACCAGTGGTCGATGTACATCCGCATGGACTGTTGCTCGGAGTTCTCCAAGACGGTCGCGCAGAAGAAGATCGAGACCCTCGAGGTCACGCCCGGCGGCACCCCGCCCGCCAAAGACGACGACGCGGCGGGCTGAGTCCCAGCCTGACGCGCGCGCCCACGGCCCTTCGTCGCAGGCGCTCAGTCCCGCAGGCTGCGGTCAGCGGTTGAGTGACGCGATCACCCGCACCCGGGCGGCCAGCATCGCCACCGGTCCGCTGGCGAGCCCGCACAACACGACGGCCACCACCGCGGGACCCAGGGCATCGATGGCACGGATCACCACGGGCAGGTGATCGACGGGATAGATGTCGCTGCCCAGCGGGTAGCGGAACGTGTCGATCACCAAGCAGAACAGCGCGCCCATCGACAGGCCCATCAGCGCCCCCACCCCGCCCGCGAACAAGCCCACGGCCTCGAACACCCAGAACACCAGCGAGCGGGTGCCCCCCACGGCCATCATGACCGCGATGTCGTGTCGTTTGCGGCGAACGAGCAGCAGCAGGCTGGCGATCAATGACGAGGCGGCCACCACCACCATCAGCCCCAGCACGAGCGACAGCGTGGCCCGGATCTGCTGCAGCCCCAGCAGCATCGGCGAGTTGGTCTCGCGCCACGTGCTGATTCGGTACAGCTGCGGGAGCTCGGCGGCCATCCGGTCCGCCACCGCCTCGGCCAGCTCGGGGTCGTGCAGCTCGAACTCGATCCCGGTGGCCCTCGCTTCGCGAAAGAACAGGGCCTGGGCCGCGCTGATGTGCATCAACGCCATGTTGCGGTCGAGCTCGCTGGTCCCGGTGGTGAGGATGTCGAGCACCTCGAACGGGGCATGACGCGGCGGGCCATTGGCCTCCACCTCGCCCACCCCGGGCGGCACGACGACCCGAACCCGGGCGCCCACGTCGGCACCCAAGCGCTTGGCGAGTCCGCGGCCGAGCACGATCCCTGGAAGGTGCCGGGTGTCACCCGGGCGCAGGACGGACGCATCGTGTCCGCCCAGCACGTCGAGAAACCCGTCCATCTGGGCGGCTCGCTCGGGGAGCAGGCCCTTGCCCACCACGATGGTCGGGCCGGCCGACGGCGTGTCCTCGTCGGGCTCGGTCGCCTCGTCCGCGGGCGGCTCGTAGACCAACGCCACCATCGAGTAGGCAAAGGGCGAGGCCGCGACCACCTCGTCGCGTGCGGTCCACTCGTCGGCGAGCCGCTCGTACTCGAAGAAGTCCAGCCCGTACTTGGTGAGCAGCACGTGGCCGTTGACTCGGGCCAGGGCGCGCGTGATCTCCAGCTGGAAGCCCGTGGTCACCGACAGCGCGGTCATCAGGCTCGCGCAGGCCAGCGCCACCCCCACCACCGACACCGCCATCGCGGGATTGAACAGCCGCAGACACACCGCGGCCAGCAATCCCATGCTCGCGACCCCGATGGTGACCACCAGCGCCAGCTCGTGCACGCCCAGCAGCAGCGGGACCAACCCCAGCAGCAGCAGGATCACCGCCCCCCACGTCAGCCGATACACTCCACGACCGACCGCTTCGTCACGCAGCATCAGCCGCGTCGCCATCATGCGCACGATGGGCCAGCGGATTCTCGAACGTCGCTCGCGGCTCATCTTACTCGTAGCGAAGGCCGTCGACGGGGCGAAGCTTGGCCGCTCGCAACGATGGCGGCACGGTGGCCACGAAGCTGATCCCCATCGTCAGCACCAACACCAGGCTCACCTGCACGATGTTGATCTCGACCGGAAGCTGCTCGATGAAGTAGACCTCCGGATCGAGCGTGTAGCCGTATAGCTCCACCAACCAACACAGCATCAGGCCAAAGATCACCCCGGCCACGCTGCCCACCGCGCCGATCGTCATCCCCGCGAACTGGAAGATGCGCGCGACCCCGGACTCGCTGGCGCCCATGGAGCTGAGGATCGCGATCTCGGGCGTACGACGCACGACCATCGTCCACAGCGCCGCCAAGACGTTGAACCCGGCCACCGTACTCACCAGGCTGAGGATCACCGTGAGAATGGATTTTTGGGTGCGGATCGACTGGAACAGGTTGGCGTTGAGCGTCTGCCACTCGAGGATGGAGTACTCCTCGGGCCCGATCGTCTGGCGCAACACCTGCTCCACCGCTGGCGCCTCGTACGGATCAGCCAGGCGCAGGTCCACCCCCGAGACCTTGTCGGAGCCGCGGTACTTGAAATACTGCAGCTCCTTGATGTGCACGTAGACCAGGCGGCTGTCGTATTCCTGAAAGCCAGCCCGAAACACCCCGGCCACGCGGTAGTGACGAAACGCGGGCGCCTCGGTCAGGTCGAGGGTGGTCGATGGGTCGACCAGCATCATCACGTCGCCGACCGCCAGCTCCAGCTCCCGGGCCAGCGTCACCCCCACGAACATCGTGGGTAGCGTGTCGAGGTCGAGGTCGGCCCGAGGGTCACGGCCTTCCATGTCGAGCGGCCACTCGTCGGCATCCACCGCGACCACGCGGCGCCGCTGGAACTTCTGACGCTCGGGCTGGGCTCGATACGCCCGCAGTGCTTCTTCGTACCAACCGGGACCCCGGGGATCGGGAGTCTCGGCGACCACGGCGGGCAGCCGCTCGTCGTCGCGATCCTGAATCGGCTGCAGGTGCAGCTGCGAGGTCAGCTGGCTGATCTCGGCGGGGTCTTCGTTGTTGCCCGCCCACAGGTGCGAGGCCAGGTCGATCACCTCGTTGGCGGTCTCGGGCTCGATACCCTTGACCAGGACGCTGGCTCTTCGGATGTCGCCTCCGCGCTTCCCCTCGGGATCGAACGGCGCCAGCGCCATCGCGTAGTAGACGAACGGACTGGCTCCGATCACGCCGTCCACGTTCCGCAGGTAGCCCTCGAACCTCCGGTACTCGGAGATCCCAAAGGAGCGCGTGACATTGATGTGCGCGTACACGCCGAGCACCCGCCGCTCGAACTCGTGCTGGAACCCGGTCGCGACCGACTGCACCACGATGAGCGCGGCCACCCCGATCGCGATTCCGACCATGCTCAGGGTGGCGAACACGGCGAAGCGAGCGGCGAGCACGATGATCATGGCCGTGCCTCCGGCCAACGCCACGACCACCGCCACCGACGCGGACCGCACTCCGAAGTTGAGGGCCACGATCCCGGCCACCATCACCAACACCGCGATGATCAGCAGCATCCCCGTGGTCGGGGCCGGCCCGGTGCGTCGCAGGATTCGCGCCCCGGCCACGCGCTCGTAGCCGGAAAACCCGGTCATCACCCACCAGACCAATAAAGATGCCAGTGCGGCCAGGCCGAGGTAGGCGGTCTGGCTGACCGCCAGCGGGGCATCGGGCCACAGCAGGCCGAAGCTACCCAACGACAACAACGCCAGGACCACCAGCAGCCAGTGCTCGCGGGCTTCGAGGCCACGACGGCCAGGCGCGGCACGCCGCGTGTCGGAGGGGGGGGTGTCCACCGGTACCGAGTCGCCGCACCGTAGCAATGGCACTGCAGCCGCGCCACGGGGGCGGGGCTATCGGCCACACCACGGTCGCCTTCTTCACGCGATCGTGGACCGGCGGCGACGGCGGCCGTCGGCATTCTCGAAGCGTCCGCGATCCTTGGCGATCTACGTGCAAGTGGACCGGGAGCAATCCTTGACACGCTCCATCGGCGCAAGATACGCTCCGCCGGCCGATTCAACCTCGGAGCCGCATGCATCGCCGGTTTGTGCACTTCTTGGCCTTTGCCGCCGCAGGTCTTGCAACGTGGCCATCCACCGCGCACGCGGGGAAATACGACCTCGACCTGACTCCTCTGGGCTCCATCGAGCAACAGGGAGACTCGACGGTCATCATTCAGGACAACGCGGCGTTCCGCAGTCTGTCCTCTCAGCTCGGAACCCTCATCGCGCCCAAGCCAGTCGATCCGGCTGACTCTCTGGGGCTGTCGGGGTTCGCGGTGTCGGCCGATTTTTCGGTCAACACGATCTCGGGCGGCGAGGACTATTGGCGGAACACCTCGGACGGCGCTGACAACGCTGTGCCGACCATGCAGATCATGGGGCGCAAGGGTCTATGGCCGGGCATCGAGGTCGGCGCCGGAGCCACCCATGTGTTCGACAGCCGCATGTGGGCGCTGACCGGCTACGGCAAGATCGCCTTCCACGAGGGCTTCCATCATCTGCCGATCCCATCGATCGCCATCCGCGGAAGCTTCTCGCGGCTGCTGGGCGCCAAAGACTTCAACATGACCACGGCCGCGCCCGCGGTGACGATCTCCCACCTGTTCGGGCTGGGAAAATCGTTCAGCCTCACGCCCTACGTCGGCTACGAGGCCCTGATCATCTTGTCCCGCTCCCAGGTGCTCGACGCGAGCCCGGCGTGTGACGAGTATCCCGACGCCTACAACGAGGCGCCGGCCGACTGTGATTTCCCCGCTGGCGATCCCAACGCGATCAACAAGCCGGCAAGCGAGTTCGTCTTCGACAACGGGGGTGCCATCGTTCGGCACCGGCCCCATTTGGGCGTCCGCGTCATCTTCAGCGTGATTCGCATCGGCCTCGAAGCCATGATCGTGCCCCAGGGCTCGTCCGAAGGTGATGTCGACGGTGAGACCGTCGTCGATGGCTCGGGCCTCCAGCAGCAGTACACCGTGTCCGTCGGCTTGGACTTCTGAGTCCCAAGCCGGGACGCGGACAACGCAGCCGACCACCGCCCCGCTCATGATCATCTCTTGCCCAGAGTGTTCCGGGCCCTTCGAGGTCCCCAACGATCAGATCGCGGAGCTCGTTCAGGTGCAGTGCCCTGGCTGTGCCTTCCGGATGATCCTCGACTTCGCCGCGGCCAACGATCCCGGTCTCATCGAGGAGGGGATGCGGATGGCCAGTGGCTTCCGCTCGGCCGCCGACTACCACGCCAGCACCCAGGTGGCTGCGGTCGGCGAGGCCGTCCCGGCGCAGGTGGCCGCGGTCGCTGGCGACCCGGCACCCGCAGTCGAGCCCTCGCAGCCCGACGACGACATTCCGGTTCGCGTTGCCGCGGCGGTAGAAGCGGCGGCCGCCCCGACGGCTGAAGCCGCCCCCGCTGCACCGACGCCGACACCTACGCCCGCGCCGACACCCACGCCCGCGCCGAAACCCACGCCCGCGCCCACACCCACCGTCCAGGATCTCGGCGAGCCGATTCAGACCACGGTGATCGGGCCCGCCCCGGTGCCACCCATTCGGGTTCCTCCGTCGTCCACGCCCACCGAGCGGCCGGCACCGCAGCCTGGCCCATCGGTGAGCGATGCCACCGACGTGCCGCCGAAGCCCGACGTCGAGCCGCCCGCGCCTCCGGCACCTGCACCTCCGCCTCCGGATGCGTTCGACGAAGATGCGCCCACGATGGTCGTCTCGCCCACGTTGGCCCGCGAGGAAGCGCGTCGCATCGCCGAGGAGCGCGACGAGCCCACTGTGGTGGCCGCACGCCGAGCCCCCGTCGCCGCAGCCGCTGCCGTCGTCGACGAAGACGACGATACACCGTCGAACCGGCTTCCTCCGCACACTCCGCCCGATCGCCAAGCCAAGACCGTCAGCGCCGACGAAGAAGAAGGGCGCCCCTCGCGTCGTTCTTCGGACGAGCAGCGCGTGGCCGCGCGCAAGAGCGACGACGATCGCTCCCGCCGCCCACCGCGGCTGGACTCGCTCGACAACTTCGGTCAGCGCGAGACCGAGGGCCAGAGCATGTCGACGTTCGGCATCGTGGTCCTGGTTGTGCTGCTCCTGGTTGCGGGCGGCCTGGTCGGCGGAAGCCTGATCCTCGAGGACACCGCCGATCCCCGGCCGCTGCTCGAGACGCTCATCAAGCGGTACCTGTAGGGTCAGCGGAGCCGGTTGCCCACCCTGGGATGAGGGGGGATCCCGGCTACCGATGCTCGAAATCCGTGCAAGACTCGATGGCGTCGTGAACGACGACGCTGTGCCCGATGCCGCGCCCGCCCCGGGGATCGAGGTGGACGCCCACCGCGTAGCGACGCGCCTGGCCGCGCTGCCCGAGCGGAGC
>JAHZJA010000281.1 GCA_022601155.1 Deltaproteobacteria bacterium
CGCCTGCGGTGCCGGCCACGCCGACGTCGCCGTAGGACCCGCCGCGGATGTTGCCGCCGGCCAAGATCATGCCGTTCTTGCCGCTGTTGCCGTAGGAGTTGGCGGCCGGCGAGCGGCCTCCGTCGGCGCTGTAGACCGCGATGGTGGTGCGATCCCAGATCCCGGCCAGCTTGAGGCTCTCGATGAGTCGGGCCAGGGGCAGCGCGCACTGCAAGCCCATGGTGTTCATGACCGCCTCGCCCCGGGTGTCGTGGACGTCGAGGTAGTCGAACTCCAGCGAGACGGTGCGGGTGACGTCGTTGGACAGCAGCTTGAACGCCCAGGCCGCCTGCTCCCAGATGTTGGCCTTGAGGTTGTCACCCACCTGGTCGGGGACACCCGCGCTCCAGTAGGACACCTCCTCTTCGGACAGCGGCATGCTGACGATGTTGACCTCGCCCGTGTGCCACAGACCGGCCGCCTCGGAGAGGTTGCTGGCGTGGCGAGTGCGGGCGTCCTCTGCGAAGCCGTAGCGGCTGAAGAACCCGCCATCGACCCGCTCCATCACGTCCTGGAGCAGCTGCGCCTCCTCGGGGGTGGGCAGGATGTTGAGGTCCTCGACGGTGTCCGGGAAGGTCTGGAACAGCTGGTCGACCGACTGCACCCGGGTGAGCTCGGCGTCGGCCAACCCCGCGCCGTAGTGGCACACGGTGTGGAACCGACTGATGTACTTGAGGGTGACCCCGTTGCGCAGCGAGGGATCGAGCTGCTTGGCCCGGTAGTTGTGCAGCGACGCCGGGGTGGGGGTGGACGAGTAGTAGAAATCGTTGCCCTGCTCGCTGAAGCCGGGCTCGTTCTCCCACACCGGGCTCTGGCCGGGGCCCATCTGCTTGCTGCGGCCGGGGCTGCGAATGGCGTTGACCGCCTCGTGGCCGTGGATGGCTCCGGTGCAGATCTCGAACAGCTCGCACATCGCGATCTGATCGAGGTGAGGGGCCAGCGCGGCAGAATCGGGGGTGAGGTAGTGGCCGTTGCCGTGCGAGGTGATGTCTTGCGACCCGTAGAACAGGGTGCACATGTTCCCCGCGCCACCCTGGATCAGGTTGGTGTGGGTCGCGATGCCGGGGGGCACGAACACGTGCATGAAGTCCCACTGGTCGCGCAGGTTGATCTCGATGAAGTACGTGGGCTGGCCGGTCTCCATGCCGAAGGCCTGGGCCTCGCCCACGAGCTGGTCGTTGACGGCGAACCGGACCCCGGCGGGGATGGCCGGCGCCGCGAGCATGGCGCCGGCCAGCTCGAGGAATCGCCGTCGGCGCAGAGGATGAACGGAATCGATGCGGGGCTTGCCCATGGTGCTCACTCGCTCCCCAGGGTTGCGACGACCGCGTCGATGACGTCGTCGGGGGTAAAGGCCTCGACCACATACTGGCCGATGGTGGGGTCGGACTCGGCGTCGGCGACCCGGGTGGCGATGCGCTCGACCAGCGGTTGCGCGATGTCGTCGGTGGCACCCGCGTGGAGCCCGAACGCATTGGCCACGAGGTTCTTGACGGTGCACTGACCGAAGATCTGGTGGTCACTCATGACCTCGCCCGCCTCCCGGAGGTTGGCCACGGTCTGGCCGAACATCTGCGAGGTCTCGTCGGCGGCCGCATACGGGTCGAGCATGTGGGATGTGTACAAGCCGTCGAACGACCGCCCCAGCTCGTTGTACGGGTCTTGTTGCCCGGTCGCTTCTTGTCGCCACAGGCCATCGGCGTCGAACTTGACGAACAACTGGGCGTGGGCCCCGAACTGACTGTGGCAGAAGTAGCAACCGATGCCGTTGCCGAACCCGCCTGCGGCTTCCTCGACGACCTGGTCGTCTTCGCTCTCGGCCTGGAACATCGGGATGAGCGTCGACTTGGCCAGCGGCGGCTGGATGTCGTGCTCCATGGGGTAGATGCGGCAGGCGAACGCCTCGAGCATCACGTTGGCGCGGGTGAGATTGAAGCGGCCCTTGTTGGACAGCAGATAGGCCCGTGTCGCCAGGACTCCCGCGGCGTAGGGCGCCCCGGTGTCGCAATCGATGTGGGAGCCATCGCCGTCGACGCAGTAGTCGGCGGTGAGCAAGGTGGACCAGGGTAGATCGTCGCGGGCAATCTCGGCCGCGAGGTTGCCGGGCAGCTCGTAGTCGACGCCCTCGCGCTCGCCGCTGGCCCGCAGCTGCTCCTGCACCATGTAGCGGATGGACTCGGCGAACCCGGGCTCTTGCACCCAGCCGCGGATCATCGGCTCGATCGCGGCCTCGCCTTCCTCGGAGATGCGCTGGTTTTCCTCGTAGCGGAGTGACCGACCGGCGATGACCGGGGCCACGCGCGACAGGTAGAACCGGACCTGCTCTTCGTCGAGTGGCTCGTCGGAGACCCGCGGTGGTAGCGGGTCGTCGTCGTCGTCGGTGGGGGGGTCGACGGGGTCGGCGCCCGGCAGTGCGCCTTCGTCGGCGAGCCCGTCGGGACTGCGGCCGTCGCCGCCCCGATCGCAACCGCTTCCGGCCAAGCCCAAGCCCAACAGAGCCAGAGTCGAGACGATGATTGTGCTGGGAACGTGCATCCTTCTCCCGTGCCCGGACATGAGAGGACCACGATGGCGAGCCGAATACTCGACGCCGCTGGCTGGACCTCGAACAGGCCCCACCACGTCATCCGCACCCCTCATGCCGAAGTATCGCACATTGGGGACCACCTTCCTCTAGTTTGTTTGGTGCGTTGGTGGGCTGTGTTTACAAATTGAGTTGGGCTCCGCGAGGTCGTCAATCCCACGGCACTCCGCGATGGATCGACCGGTCTGTTCATTGCGAGTCGCCAACCCAACAGTATTCGTTGCCCCGCGTGCTCAAGGGTTCACGCTTGTCGGAATTGTCGACGTAGTCCCGATGTGAACAGCGTCAGCGTGCAGACAAAGCCGACGCATCCTGGGTGCCGCATGGTCGGAGACTGCGACCGCGACCGCGGGCGACGCGTGCGGCCGACGCTCAGGGGCTGCTGGCGATACGCAAGACCGCGCGGTAGCCCGGGGTGATCTCGGACTGCGCGAGCGCACCGCGCTCCACCAACAAAGCATGGAACTGCGGTAGCCGGTGGTGGGGCACGGTCATGAGCAAGTGATGCTCGATGTGGAAGTTGACCCGCAGCGGCGCCAAGACGATTCGAGCCAACCAACTGGCATGGGTGGTGCGCGTGTTGTGGAAAGGGTTGGGGCCACCGCGGGTACACGCATGCTCGGCGATCGAACGGATGCGGAGGACCACGCTGTAGGTGGTGAGGTACGCACCGATCCACAGCAGGAACAGCCAGGGCTGACCCAATGCCACCAACAGCCCCAGCAGCAGCGCGTTGGTCAGCACGGCGGGGCCCGTGTTGCGGATGGCCGCGCGCAGGTAGTCGATGGGGCGTCGTCCGGTCTGGTCGATGCGTGCCGCCGACGCGGCCGCCGTGTAGCGAAGGATGCCCAGATCCATCAGCAGGAGCGCGCCCACCCGGCGCACGCCCGTGGCTCCGCTGATGTCGCGCAGCAGCTTGCGCGCGAGGGTGCGGCGGGTCACCGGGAACGGGTCGCTCAGCGAGCGGTCGGGATCACGCTCGGTCCCGGTGTGGGCGTGATGAGCCAGGTGATGCTCGCGATACCAGTCCAGGTGGTTGCCAGCGGGCGCCGCACACAGCCATCGTCCAACCCAGTCGTTGACCGAGCGCGATGCGAACAGCGAGCGGTGGGCCGCCTCATGGGTGAGCACGGCCAGCGCCAGGTGTCGTCCGCCCAGCAGCACCAGCGAGATGATGATGGTCAGCGGGTTGGGCCACACGGCGACCAGGGCCAGACACGCCGCGATGGACCCCCAGGTGACCACGACGGCGGTGACGCCGGCCAGATTGCTCGGTCGCGTGAGCGCACGGATCTGTGCTGCATCGAGCACATCGGTTGCCCTCCGCAGCTCGGTCGTCTCGTCGGCCATCGCGGTGATGGTAGTCCCGTGGAACCGTGATGTCTCGGACAATGACGGCAGGACCGAGGCTCGTAGCGCTCGAAGCTGGTCGAGAGCTCGTCGCTCGGTGCCTCTGTTCGTCCGGCAAACGCGAACGTCAACCGCTGTCGTCGTGGGTGTCGCCGCGTGCGGAGGCGTCCACGCGATCGAGCCACGAGAGGATTTCTGCGTGCAGCGCGGGGGACACCGCGTCGCCTTCGGCTTGCGCCCGTCGGAGGGCGGCCCGCGCCGCGGCCCGATCTCCCATGCCGAAGTACGCCCGCCCCAGTCGCATCGTGAACAGCGCTCGCTTCGCGCGGTCGACGGTGTCCTGGGCCGCGACGACGGACAGCGCTCGCTCGAACGCGATGCGACCCTGATCGTACCGCCCACGGTACATCTCGAGCAGCCCGAGGTTGCCGAGGACATGGGCCAGTCGCGGGTGGTTGGGCCCCAGCGTGCGTTCGAAGATCGTCAGTGCCCGTCGCAGGGCATCGACCGCCTTGTCCCATTGCTGGACGCGTGCGTAGAGGTTGCTCGCGCTGTTGAGCGCTCGTGCAACCGAGGCATGCTCACTCCCGTGGGCACGCTCGAACACCTCCAGCGCCTGCATGATGGACGCCGTCGCCTCGTCCCACCGTTTCAGACGTCGGTAGGCGAGGCCCAGGTTGAACAGCGTGTTGCCGACCGAGGGGTGGTATCGGCTGACGGTGCGATCGTAGATGTCCAGCGCCTGCTGGTAGTAG
>JAHZJA010000282.1 GCA_022601155.1 Deltaproteobacteria bacterium
GCCGGTGTGGACGAGGCCGTGCGGCTCCGTGCTCCGCTGGGTCGCGCGCCCCTGTCCGTCGACGTAGCGAAACGAGGCGCGTTCGCGGTGGCGGCAAGCGGCGGCGAGGGCCGACAAGAGCTCTGCGCGGACGCGCGGCCCCGCGACGTACAGCGGCGCAACGGCCTCCCGCAACGCGTTGACCCTTCGACGCACGCGCTTGGGCAGCACCTGCTCGAGCTTTGCCAGGGCGCGCAGGGCAGCCTCCTCCACCCCCGCGACGGTGCCGGCCGCCGCCGTGCGCAGGCCGAGCGCCACGGCCAGCGCCTCGTCGTCCTCGAGCAGCAGCGGTGGCAGGGATGCGCCCGCGCCGAGCTGGTAGCCCCCGGCCACGCCTACGCTCGAGTGCACCGGGTAGCCGAGGCTCCGCAAGCGATCGACATCGCGCCGGACCGTGCGCTCGGTGACCTCGAGCCGCGTCGCGAGGTCGGCCCCCGACCAAAACGATCGCGACTGCAGCAACGCAAGCAGTCGCAGCAGACGTGCGGATGTCTCGAGCATCGCCGGCCGATTGTATCGCCTAATTAGGACAGAAGCTGTCCTCAATCGCTCGTACGGTTCCGCCATGACTGCACCCCAAGCGCCGTCCATCGTCCTGTACGCCTCCCCCATGTCGAGCGCGATCCCTGTCGTTCAGGCCGTGGCCGAGCTCGAAGTCCCGCACGAGCTGATCCAGGTCGACCTCGCCGCCGGCGAGCAGCGCCGGCCCGAGTTCCTCGCCCTGAACCCCAACGGTAGGGTCCCCACGCTGGTCGTCGATGGGACCCCGATGTTCGAGGCGCTGGCGATCATGCAGTGGCTCGGGGATCGATTCGGGGTCGAGCGCGGCCTGTGGCCCGCCGCCGATTCGGCCGAGCGCCTACAGGCGCTGTCGTGGTCGACGTGGACCTACGTCACCTACAGCGCCGCGTTCCAGCGTCTCATCCACGCGTCGAGCGAGCGCGTCCCGGCGGAGCGACACAACCGAGCCCAGGCGGAGCACGCCGCCGCCGAGCTCCAAATGTTGCTCGGGTTGCTCGACGCGCGGCTCGGCTCGCGACCGTATCTGCTGGGCGAGGCCTTCACGTTGACCGACTTGATCGTCGGCAACGGGGTCAGCTACGGGACCTTCTGCGGCGCGCCGGTCGACGACCATCCCCACGTCCAGGCGTGGCTCCGTCACCTCCACGCCCGAGACTCCTACAAGAAGAGCATGGCCGAGTCGGCCGCATGACCGACCCAGCCGGCTGCAGCGGTCTCCGTGTCGCCGCAATGACTCGAGACCAAAGCCCAGGGGTTGGTGCAACCCACCACCAAGGCCTGGCCCCGGTCCGCAGATGTCACGGAGATCGCTGAATGCCCAGGTCGCCGTATCGGCAGGAAGCCCACGTACGTTTGGGACCTCCCATCGATGATTGGGGCGAAACGGCTGTCGACGCGGCGACCGAATTCATCCCGGTCGTCAGCAAGGCCATCGACCGCATTCAAAACGGCGAGGACCCCATGGACGTGCTCGCCAACGCCGCCGTCGATGGAGCTACCAGCATCACTCCCGGGCTGAAGTCGTACCGGAAGTTCGCGAACCGACGCCTGGCGGCCTCGCGGGCATAGCCTGACCGAGCTAGAAGTACCCTTCCGAGAGTGCTTTCTGGGTGTCGAGAGAGTCCGCCATCACGGTCCGCTCGACGTGCTGAATCCACCTCATGAACACGTCCTCCGCGAAGGGATGGTTGTCCAGATGCGCGGCAAAGGCCTCGCGGTGTCGCTTCCGGCCCGCGGATGTCGAGAAGGACTTGCGGACGTTCGAGGGGAGTCGCTTCGCTTTCCGCAGAATGAGGATTTCGTCGATCGGCGTCAGCGAAGTAGAGATTGGCGTCATGTCGAGCCATTCGCACAGCAGGAAGTACTGGGCTCCGGGGACCGCGACCTTTACGTCCTGGGCCGTTGCTGCCGCTTCCTGGAACATCGTCTTGTCCAGGTTCGTCTTGCATTCGGCGGCGATGTACGCGATTTGCGTTTGCTGAGTGCTTGCATCACGGAAGTCCGGGTAGTGCGACGCCATGATGTAGACGGGGCGGGATATCGCGAAATCTTGGTCCTTCGAGCGAACCGACAGCCCCGCGCCACGCGACGCTCTGGCGATACTCGACTCGAACCGGAGACTCGAGAAACACGTGGTGGGGCCGAGTCGAAGTATGTCTCCCGACAACTCTTCTCCGAAAACCGCTGTGACGAGCATCGGGAGAAACTCCTCGATGATTGAGTTGTCTAGCTTCGTCTGCCCCTTCTGTCGGTAGAGCCAGTCCGCATCGCTGTCGAAGATCAGATCGATGTCTACGGCTCGCTTGTATTCGTTTAGGCCGTGGACGAGCCGCTGGATGACCTCGTAGCGTGTTCCGGTGGTGGTGGAGAGGGACTCGCGGCGCCAGGACTCGTAGCGAGCCTGTGCCTGCTTCACTCTTTCCTCGTCTTGCGGCGGCAGTTTCGTGTTCTGTGCGAGTGCCGCCAGTTTCTCTCCGTGCGGCGTCGGAAGGGGTGGGAGTGTCATTCGTCGACCATCGTGCGTGGCGAGGGCTGCACCTTTTCAAGTGAGTCCAGTGCAGACCGAATGTCAGCGGTGCTTTCATCCGGGCAGTCCGACAAGGCAGCCTTCAGAGCTTGTTCGGCGATTTTTCTCGCCTCCAAATGACGGGCTTCCACGGTTGTGGTTCGCGGTGTCGGTTCGAGGTGGAGTATGTCTTCGAAGATCTGCTGCCCGAATCGGTTCTGGAAGACCCGGTCTTGCCGTGAGCAAAGCCGAAATTCGCCGCTGCGGGCGGCAATCTCGGCGATCATCTCAGCGTTGAAGAAAGCGGTCTTTCGAACCATTGACTCTCGGCCGACAACGAGAATCGCGCGGCCGCCGTCTTTCAGAAGCCGTCCTAGCTCGGCCAGGACGTCGGACATGTCGATGCAGTACTGAATGACCGTGAGGACCCGATTGCCTCGGTGCTTTCGGTTTGCGCCGATCTCGGAACGTGCAGCCTCCAGCACGTCCCATCCCATGGCCTCGACAGACCCACGATACTTCTGGTGGTAGTTGAACACGTTGACGTAGGGCGGTGAGGTAAGGACCACGTCGACCGAACGAGCGCGCAAACCGGTCTGGCGCGCGTCGCCCCGTCGCACCGTAACCTTCCTCTTCGCGGGAAGGCGCTTCGGTAGCCCTCTTCCCAGTCCTTCGAGGTGACGCGCGGCTGTAGCCATCTTGTCTGCAGATGCCTCCGCGTTCCGAATGTCGGTTAGAACGATCAGCGCCGCGTAGGCTTCGGCCAGCCCAGGGACGGACCCCGCCGTCCTCGCCGCGTGCCAAGCTTCAACGAGTACTGAAGCTCGGCTGGTCGCTGAGATCTCCGCACCTTCGAAAAGGGGGCCGGCCGAGGGGAGCAAATCTCGGACAGTCTCCCCTAGATTGCTCAGCGCGGTCGTCCGATCTTCGGGCGAGAGATTGATGAGCCTGTAGAACGATGCCAGATGGTATGCAGCGGGATTCACCTCGACGCCGCGCCCCGCGAGGCCACGCCGAGCCGCTTCCAGCACGACCGTTCCGCTGCCGACAAACGGGTCCAAGACCGTCGCGCCCTTGCTCGCGTAGGCGTCCAGCAGGGCTTCGACCAGTTGCGGAGAGAACTGGCCTTGCCATTCCAGCGGGTTCGAACGCTGCTTCTGCCGGATGTCGAGGACATCGGCGGGAATCGTTGAGGTGTCTAGTGACACGCTCCGAAGGGCCCCGTTCGGGAAGTGGCCCCGCGGTGATTCGGGCTTTCTCGCAGCGTTCTCCATGAATTTTCGTGAGGGATGCCCGCCACGAGGCTCACCCATGGCAACTCGGTCGGCAACCGGTTTCCTTCACGAATCCAGGCGCTCCGGCGTTTGTGACCCCAACGAAGGAGAGATCTCTTTGGCGATGGCGTACCCGAATCCGGGCCGTATTTCGGGGCGACCGGGTGCCGACCTGACACCTGGAAGGGCCTCGTCGGCGACGGAGCAGCCTACCGATGGTGGTCGGGGGCCATGGCGAGCCGCGGGCAGGAATACCAGCTGTGTTCAGCTCCGCGGCGATACGCCGGTGGCTCAACCCACTGGACGATGCGCGCGATAGAGGCGTGCTCGTCTTCGTCGACGACCAAGCGGACGCCGTCGTCGGACACTGGTTTCCGTAGGAGGCGCTGCCGGTACGCTCGCCGCGTCGCTTCTTCGCCAACAGGGCGGCCTTCGTGCGGCGGGGGATGAGCCCACGCTCATGGGCCGCCACGGTATCCACGATGCGCCGCAGCAGTTCCGCTTCGGGCCCTCGCCACGCCCACACCGTCCGCGGAGGTGACCGTGGCGCCGACCCGCTCGGCTGCGCGCTCGATAGTCGCCACGATGACCACGTCACGCGCCAGGCGGTCGCGCTTGGCCACGACCAGCGTCGAGCCGCGCCGCAGGTTGTCCGGGGCGGCGAGCAGGGCGGGCCGGCTGTCGATTCGATGGGCGTCGCCCCGCTGACGCCGGTGTCGATGTGGCACGCGAACAGCAGGACGCGTTCACGGGCGGCCCACGTTACGACGCTCGCCCGCTGCGCCTCGGGTCCAAGCGTCTGGTCGTCGATCGACACGTCGATGCTCACCTAGGACCAAGCCAAGGGTCCGGTGAGGCGGGCTCGGGACCGGGCCCGCCTCGCCGCCCTGGGCTGGCATGACCTCCCGGCACACGTTCGCCTCGCACTTGACGATCGGGGCGTGCGGCTGAAGGTGGTCCCAGGAATCCACACGACGATTGAGACGACCATGAGGTACGCCCATCTTTCGCCAGACGTGACCCGCGATGCGGTCCGCGCCCTGGACGTGGTTGGCGACACAGGTTGGCGACAGCCATGCCGTGAAGTAGAAAAAGCCGCGCCCAGCGTGGTGCTGGAGCCGGTCTTCAAAGTGGAGGCGCCGGGATTCGAAAGCGGCACGGACCCTGGCTAACAGGGTTGGCCGGGGTCTACGCGCGGCCACGCAGTCGCGCTCGTAGCTTCTTCAGCGCACCGACCAACTCGTCGCGAACGACCTTCAGTCGGGGGCTCCTGCGGAGGTCGGGATGTACGAGCACCCAGATATCGCCCCATGGTTCGGGAGCGGTTCGTCGGGTCAACGCAGGCTCGACCAAGAAACACGGAAGCTCGGCGAGCCCCAGACCCTCCAGGCAGGCGGCCCAGACCGCATATGTATTGGCCATCGAGCACGCCACCGGTGTGTCCTCGAAACGCTCACTGTTGATCCAGCCTCGGTCGCGCTCGTCACCGAAATACCCGATCCACTGATGGTCTTCGCCGTACACGGCGGTGTAGATCGTGGCCGCCTTGCGCCCGGTCAGATCGTCGTCGGGGCTGGAGCCATGGGGCACCACGCGGACTGCGATGTCGGCTTCGCGTCGTGCGAGGTCGGCGATCTGGGCCGACGGAGCTACGTGCAGGTGTAGATCCGGCCACTTGTCGACGAGGGCGGCGAAGGTGGGCATCAACAGTTCGCTCACCAGCACGTCGGGTGCGCTGATCTCGATCCGCCCCTTGAGGTCGGGCGACTGTCCGCGCGCGCGCCTGTCAAAGGTGTGGGCGAGGGTCTCCATCTGCTCGGCCACGTCGAGCAACTCCGCCGCCTCGGGCGTCGCGTGCATTCCGTCAGCGCGCCGCTCGAACAGCCGTAGCCCGAGTTCACTCTCGAGGGCGTTGAGTCGACGACGAATCGTGGGGTGGCTCAGGCCGAGCGCGTCCGCGACCTCGCGAAGGTTTCTGGTGCGCATGATGCCCAAGAACACCCGGAGAAGGTCCCAGTCGAGGGATGACACGGCCTTCGCCATCGTCAATTCTGTACCACAGATGGTCGTTTTTGGGTCTCGCATGACTCGGACAGCGGTCGTACCGTCGAGAAGATCGGAACCGACACAGTGGCCGAATCAGGCAACAGACAACACACCATCGCGATGTTTGGAGCCACGGGCCAGGTGGGGAGTGCCTTCGTGGAGATGGCCCTGGAGGCGGGCCACGAGGTGCGCGCCCTCGTGCGCAGCCGAGGGCGTTTCAAGCACGCCGAGCACCCGAACGTGTTCGTAGTCGAAGGAGATGCCACCAACCCCGAGGATGTGCGCGAGGTCGTGGGCTCGGCGGACACGGTGGTGAGCTGCCTGGGCAACCCGCCTGGCGGACGTCGCAACTCCATCTTGATCATGGAGAAGGCCGCGGACTGCATCATGGAGGCCGCGCAGGCGCAGCCCGATCCACCTCGCTGTCTGATGATCTCCTCCGTGGGCGTCGGTGGATCGTCCTGGTTCATCAAGGCCATGCTCAGCCTCATCGGGGGCAGTGCCGGCTTTGCCGACTACGAACGAGCCGAGGCGCGGGTGCGCAAGGAGACCGCTGTACCGTTTGCCGTGGTCCGTCCCTACGCCCTCAACGACAAGCCGGGAACGGGGCGATTCAAAGTGCTCGGCAAAACCGCCCACTTCGCCCGGCCGATCCCGCGGCAGGATGTTGCGCGGTTCTTCATGACGGCCCTCGACGACACCCAGTGGGACGGACCGTCGGGCGTAAACATCGGCGGAGCCTAGACCACGGTCGATGGAGCTTGGAAACGCCGCCCGTGGTGGGAGGGCCCACGCCGACGTTTGGTAGCCTGCGCCGGATGCGAGACATGCTGTCCAGCCCGTCAGGCGCGCCTCGTGAACTCTACATAGGGAAGGTGTCTGGCGCTGTACTACAACTGGTCGGGCGAGAGGGAATCTGCAGCTTCAAAGCAGTATCCGATGGCGAGGATTCGGATCTACTTCGTATAGACCTGTCTCCTGCGGTGGTTGTCGGCCCCATCGATGCGCTCGCCGATGCGGTTCCAATTGGAGATACAGCCATCGGTGACGAGCCACTTCCAGAACGCCTCGATCGTCGATTGGACTCCGCGATCTCGACCTGGGCCAGCAAGTGGCGGATCGGCCGTGAGGCCAGGAAATCGTCGGCGCCTTCTTTGACGTTCTCCACGCCCGAGTCGGTCAGCAGATGAACGTCGGCATCCAGAGTGCCCGGCGAAGAACTGCCGCAGTGGTATGTTCCATGGTCTTCTCGGGAAGCCGCCAGGCGAGGACCTTCCGCGAGAAGTTGTCGATGACGGCGTGGAGGTAGACCTCGGCACGGTTGAGGAGGCGGATCATGATGACGTCCGGACGCCACCACTGGTCGGGCGCACGGGCCCGATCCCGACCGCAAGGTCTCGACGGATGAACCCGCGTTCGGGGCCGTCGCCAGCCTCGCACGAGCATCAGTCGGCGCCACGGGGAAAGAGGAGGCGAAGACCTGTCTGCACCGCTGAGCATGAAGGACGAGGGCACGGAGGCTCATATGGCAGAGACCGGGATCGAGAACGTGGTGCGTGGTCTTTTGGACCTCGTCGGGAGCGAGCCTCGAGGGGCGCTGTTTGGGACAGGTGGAGTGGTCGTCGAGGTGAGAACGCGTTCGCTGCCGAATGTCGTGGGCCGCAGCATGGAACATGCTCCGAAGTCAGGTCATGGTCGGCACATGCCACGTGCTGGTCGTGGCGTCGTCAATTATGGCTCACAACTACCGGAAATCACTGGCGGATGAACCAAGAAGCAGCACGGGTAGTCACGGTCGCCGACTCCATCGAAGAGCGCATTTTGTTGGGACTAAGGGGCGGACATGTACCGACGATCGCGCACAACATCCTCCTGGTGGCGGCCCTCAACGTCGTAACATGCGGCACACTTTGGTCCGCTTCGGTCGACCCCGGACCCCTCGTGGACCGGGGCCGATCGCGCTAGGCTCAGCCCACCATGTCGCCAGAAGGTGGAAGCGGGACCACCCTGAACTCGCTCGATTCGGTCTCCTACGCATTTGCCTGCGACGAGGGGCCGGAGGCGGATTTTCGGGTCTATCGCATGCGCTTTTTGGAGGTGCTCAACGGCGACTTCGGTCTCGACCTCGATCTCGTCACCGACACACTCGACGCCGATGTGGACCAGCTGCTGGGCGCCTCGTGCCAGCTGGACATCTCCCGCGGCGACCACTCGCGCAGCGTGTTCGGGATCATCTCGGGCCTGGACTTCATCGGTCGCTCCAATGACTACCTGATGGTCAATATCCGGGTGGTGTCCGCGTTCACCCTCCTCGACCAGCAGACCCACTCTCGCATGTTCCAGGACATGACGGTGCTCCAGATCCTCGACGAAGTGCTCGGCTCGGCGCTCGAAGAGTACGGTCGCACTCTCGACAAGGGCAGCGAGGCCCTCGGTGCCACCCCACTGGACTACTGCGTGCAGTACTTCGAGAGCGATCTCGACTTTGCCGTGCGCCTGATGGAGCAGGAGGGGATCAGCTACCGATTCGTTCACGACGAGGACGCGGGCCACGAGGTGCTCACGCTCAGCTACGACAACGATGACTTCCCCGACGTGAGTAACGTCGACGGGACGCCGAACATGTCGATCATCGCCGATCGGCAGGACACGGCCGACGTGGAGTCGCTCCGCAACTTCGACTGGCGGCAGGAGCTCACCAGCACGGCGGCGATGCGGCGCGACTTCGATTTCCTCACCCCGACCGAGCCCCTCGAGGCGCTCGAGGAGGGGCAGGACCCCAAGGGCCGTGTTCGTCGCCAGTATCACCACGTCGATCGGCGCTACATCTCCGACGATCTCGAAGCGCGCGTGAAGGACCGGGTGGAGAGCTTCACCAACCTCGCTCGGACCGCACAGGGAACGAGCAACGCGATCGATTTCTCACCGGGCAAGGTCTTCGAGCTCGAGCGCCACACACGGGCCGACCTCGAAGAGAGGATGCTGCTGACCCGCGTGGTGCACATGGGGGAGTGCCCCGAGGAGCTGCTCGCCGACTCTGATGGCGGGGGCAGCGGGACGCGTTACAAGAACACCTTCAAGTGTCTGCGAGTGTCGGACACGCCGCTGCGACCCCGTCGGTCGCGGCTCAAGCCCCGTACCCACGGCCCCGAGACCGCGATCGTCTCTGGGCCCGCGGGCGAAGAGATTCACGTCGATGAGCACGGTCGGATCAAGGTGCAGTTCCACTGGGAGGAGGAGCGCACCTACGACGAGACCTCCTCGTGCTGGATACGAGTGCGCCAGCCCTGGGGGGGCGGCGGCTGGGGCCAGCAATTCATCCCTCGCGTCGGGATGGAGGTGATGGTGGAATTTTTCGGGGGTGACCCCGATCGACCCGTGGTCACGGGCTGCCTGTTCAACGGGGACAACGGCTACCCCTACCCGATGCCCGACAGCAAGACGCAGAGCGGGATCAAGACCAACTCGGTGGCGGGCGAGGGCAGCAACGAGCTGCGCTTCGAGGACGCCGGGGGCAGCGAAGAGGTCTACATCCACGCCCAGAAGGACTTCAACGAGGTGGTGGAGAACGACCACTCCACCACGGTCCACAACAACCAAACGAACACCGTCGACGTCAACCAGACCAACTCCGTCGGGGCCGACCAGACCGAATCGGTCGGCGGCAAGCAGACGATGAGCGTTGACAAGAACCGCAAGGTCACGATCACGGGCAGCCAGAGCGTCTCGATCTCGGGGGCCGAGCCCGAGGACGGGGTCAGCGGCTCCAAGCTCGACATCACGGGCGACTACAAGGTCGACGCCAGCAACACGATCGAAGTGCAGGCGCCCACGCACATCAAGTTCACCTGCGGGGGCAGCAGCATCCTCATCGAGCCGGGCAAGATCACCGTGAGCGCGGGCGGGAGCGCCCAGGTGGTGCTCGACGGCAACGCGCTGATGAAGTCGGCGGCAGGGACCAAGGTGCTGTTGGACGGCAACGCGCTGACGCAGAGCAGCGGGGGCTCCAAGGTGTTGCTGGACGGCAACGCGCTGGCGCAGAGCAGCGGAGGCGCCAAGGTGTTTCTGGACGGCAACGCGCTGACGCAGAGCAGCGGGGGCTCCCAGGTGTTGCTGGACGGCAACGCGCTGATGAGCAGCCCCGGCACCGCGACCGTCAGTGCGCCGACGTCCACGCTCGCGGGCGGAGGCGGCAGCGTAGAGGCGGGTGGCGCGGGGGTGACCTGCGCGGGCGGCAAGGTCGACCTGTCGGGCGGCATGGTCAACATCTCCGGCGGCATGGTGAAGATCAACTGAGAGGGGAAAGGCGCGGTGCAATCGATCTCCGATCCCCTCACCCTGCTCCACGAGGACGGCTCGTGGTTTTCACGCGCCCACGAGGTGCGGCTGTGGGTGGTTCGGCACGACGAGAACCTGCGAAGCTCGGTGCTCACGCTGCTGCCCAAGCTCGAGTTCCACGCCGACAACCGGTGCGCGTGGCCGCTGCTCCCCGACGCCCACACCAAGGCCGACCCCGGCTGGCAGATCCGCGCCAATCGTCTCGCCGACGACTGGAGCGCGAGAGTGGAGGCGTTTGCCAAGGAGGAGGTCGAGCAGTCGCCCGTCGTCGCTGCGAGCGAGCCGTCGGGCCTCGACGCCTTCCGCACCACCGCGGCCGCGATCCTCGAGGCAATGGCGCCACCGCTGGAGGGACTGGTCATCGTGCTCGCGCCCACGGTCGTCGAGCAGGCGGCGGCGCTGGAGGCCTCGCTCACCGGGCTCATGGGGGACCCCGCGCTGCAGCGCTGCCGCTTCGTGCTGGCCATCGACCACGAGGTGCCGCTGCCCCGCACGCTGCTGGATGCGCTCGGCCCCGACCGTGCCCAGACCACGCTGTGTCGCGTCGATCCCAACGCGCAGAAACGAGACCTCGACGCGATGGTCGGCGGCAGCGATCCGACCCAGCTCGGCATGGCGGGGCCCGTTGGCGTGACGCCGCCGCCGCGGGTCGATGACCCCCCGCCGCTACCAAAGGAGGAGCGTGACGAGGCGCTGCGCGTCGAGGGCATCGAGCCCGCCCTGGTCGATCGCGGCCCCGAGATCCGCGTCCAGGTACTGCAGGCATCGATCGCGATGAAGGAGGGCCGTGGCCCTGACGCGATTGGGCACCAACGCCAGGCCAGGGACTTGTGCGTCGACGTGGGTCAGCCCGAGCTGTGGGTGATCATGCAGATCACCCTGGCCAGCTACCTCAGCGGCCTCGAGCAGCGCGCCCCCGCCAAGCGCGAGCTCCAGCTGGCCATCGACGGGGCGCATGAGCACGAGCTGGGCCGCCTCGAGGCGCAAGGTCACCTCGCCATGGGAATGTTGCACGCGCTCGGTGATGATCCCGCGGCCGCGGTGCGCTCCTACACCGAGGCGGGGCGGGTGGCCGAGGCGGCCGACGAGCGCGTCCTCGCGATCGAAGCGTGGCGTACGGCGGGTCAGCTCGCCGCGAGCCGTCGTCAGGACGACGCGGCCGCGCACGCCCTGGTGCAGGCCCTGCGCCTGGCGTCGGGGACCCCACCGGCCGACCTCAAGGACTCGAGCGCGCCCGAGGCCGCGCGCCAGCTCGCGGCGATCTACGAGCGCCGCGGCATGGCGGCCCAGGCCGCCTCGCTGCACGTACAGGCCGACGCGATGGAGCGTGGGGAGGAACTCGCCGATGCTGGCTAGCAGCTTCCTCGACCCCGTGCTGGGCATCGACATCCACTTCGAGATGGTGCCTACCCCGGCCCCGGTGCCCCTACCGATCCCCAACCCGTTCATCGGGGTGGTCTTCGATCCGATCGGGCTGGCGGTTGGGCTCGCCCTGGGGGCGGCGATCGGGGCGGTCGTGGGCGCGCCGTTCCAAGGCCCCGTGCTCTACTGGACAGCCTTCCCCGCGACCAACACGGGCACCGAGGCCAAGCACATCCCCGGGCACATCTTGATCCCGCCGGGGATCATGTGGGCGCCGTTCCCCAAGATGCCCAAGCCCGTGATCCATCCGGGCGAGACGCCCACGCCCGCCCTCCCCGTCAAGCCCGAGAACGACGCGGTGGTGATCTTCGGCTCGAAGACCGTCACCGTGATGGGCTCCAATGCAGTGCGGCTGGGCGACATCGCCCTGAGCTGCTCCGAGCCGCTGCGACTGCCCTCCTCGGTAGTGCTGGCGATACCCAAGGGCGCGCCGATCCTCATAGGGGGGCCGATGTCGCTCGACATCATGGCCGCGCTGATGGCCTCGCTGCGGACGCGCTTCGTCTCCGACTCCCTGCACGCCCTGATCAGCCGCCTCAAGCCCAGCCGGTTCCGCAACTTCCTCAACCGCGCGGTCTGCTTCTTCACTGGGCACCCGGTCGACGTCGCCAGCGGCAAGGTGATGACCGAGTTCGTCGACGTCGATCTACCCGGCCCCATCCCGCTGAAGGTCGAGCGCATCTACTCCTCGGCCTTCGCCTCACGCCCGGGGCCTGTGGGCCACGGGTGGAGCCACTCCCTCGACCAGGGCATCTGGCGCGAGCGAGGCCGTGTGGTGCTGTGGGCCGAGGACGGGCGGGAGATCGAGT
The DNA here is from genome assembly GCA_022601155.1 of Deltaproteobacteria bacterium. GTDB lineage: Bacteria > Myxococcota_A > Polyangia > Nannocystales > Nannocystaceae > Paraliomyxa. The sequence goes on from JAHZJA010000282.1 coordinate 12,456, forward strand.
TCGACACCTTCGATTTTCCCCGGCACCGCATCGAGGCGGGCCAGCGTGTCTATAACCCCGTCGAGCGGCTCACCCTTCACTGCGACGATGACGACGCGTGGCGGGTGGTCGACCACGAGGGCCAGGTGCGACACTTCGCCCCCGTCGAGGGCCGCGACGACGGGCGGGCGATGATCCACGGGATCGCCTCGCGCTGCGGCCATCACGAGATCGGATTCCACTACGGCACCAAGGGCGACGAGCGCGGCCGCCTCGAGTGGGTACGCGACAGCGGCGGCCGGATGCTTCGGCTGGTCCACGACGCGGGCGGCCGGCTGATCGAGCTGCACCTGCCGCAGCCGCACGGGGAGGGGCTGTATTGCCACCGCCGCTACGAGTACGACGACGCGGGCGATCTGGTGGCCGTGATCGACTCGATGGCGCAGGTATGGCGCTTCGCCTACGTGACGCACCTGATGGTCAGCGAGACCGATCGCGACGGCCTGTCATTCTATTTCCAGTACGACGGCCTGGGCGAGGACGCGTGGTGCGTGCGGACGTGGGGCGACGGGGGTATCTACGATCACACCCTCGGCTACGACAAACACAAGCACATCACCTACGTGACCAACTCGCTGGGCCACACCACGCAGTACCACATGAACACGGTGGGGCAGGTGGTCAAGGTCGTCGATCCCCTGGGGGGCGAAGCCGCCTACGAGTACGATCCCGTCACGCTCCAGCAGACCCGCGAGACCGATCCCCTCGGGCGGGCGATGTCCTACGAGTACGACGCGAGGGGCAACACCTTGAAGGTCGAGTGGCCCGACGAGGCGGCCGCGCACTTCGAGTACGACCAAGGCGGTGATCTCGTGCAGATGGTCGACCCCCTGGGGGCCACCTGGACGTGGTGCTACGACGGCAGGGGCCGGGTGGTCGAGCGCCGCGTCGCCGACGGTACCTCGCTGCGTTTTACGTACGAGGGCGGCTACCGCACGGGGGTCATCGATGCCGCGGGCCAGCGCATGCGGCTGGGTCGGGACGAGCGCGGCATGCTCGACGCCATCCACACCGCCGAGGGGGCCTCGAGCCGCTGGGCCTTCGATGCGCTCGGACGCATGATCGAGCGATTCGATCCCCAGGGGCGTCGAAAGACGCTCCGCTACGACGCCGAGGGCCGGCTGGTCCAGACCCGGGAATTCGACGGCACGGTGATCGAGCGCGAGTACTCGCCCGAGGGCAAGCTCGTGCGGACGCACGACGGCAAGCGCGAGGTTCACCTGAGCTACTGCGGCATGGGCCGGCTGACCCGGCGCACCGAGGCGGGCACCAGCGTCGCGTTTCGCTACGACAGCGAGGAGAAGCTGCTGGCCATCGTCAACGAGGCCGAGCGCGCCTTTGCCCTCGAGTACGACGAGTGCGGCAACGTCGTCGCGGAGCTGGGCCTGGGCGACGAACGCCGCGTCCACGCTCGGGACGCCGCGGGGCAGGTGGTCCGTGTCCAGCGTCCGTCCGGCTCCTCCACCTCCTACCGCTACGACGAGGCGGGCCGCATCATCGAGGCCGCGCACTCCGACGGTACCGCCGAGACCTATCGCTATCGCGAAGATGGCCACCTCGTGGAGGCGATCAACGACGAGATCCACCTGCGGTTCGAACGCGACCCGATGGGCAAGGTCGTCCGCGAGTGGCACGACGAGCACTGGATCGCCTCGGCATACGACGCCAACGGCTTCCGCATCGGCCTGCGCTCATCGTTCGGCGCCAAGCAAGAGATCCAGCGCAATGCAGCCGGAGAGGTGGTGGGTCTGTCGTGCGGCAGGGTGGGATCGCACGCCACGGACGCCGACCGCTGGCAGATGAGCATCCACCGCGACCTTCAGGGGCACGAGGTCGAGCGCCAGCTCCCCGGAGGCGTGCGCTCGCGCTGGCCGCGGGACGCGCTGGGGCGAGCGCTGCGGCACCAGGTGTGGATCGACGCGGGCTGGCACCGCGACATGACCTACGAGTGGGGGCACGACACCGAGCTGCAGCTCATCGACGAGAAGATCCGAGGGCATCGGGTCCGCTTGGGGCACGACGAACACGGTGCCCTGGCGTGGGCCCAGTACGAGCACGAGGGCGTGGTGCAGCTGCGGCTCCCCGATCTCGTCGGCAACCTGTTCGGCTCGCGCGGGCACGACGACCGTCGCTACGGCCCCTCGGGAGAGCTGCTCGAAGCCCTCGACGCCGAAGGCCGTTCGTATCGTCGCTACGACGACGACGGCAACCTGGTGGAGAAGGTCGAGGCCAACGGTGACGTGTGGGCGTACCGCTGGTCGGCCGCGGGTCGCTTGCACGAGGTGGTGCGGCCCGACGGCAAGCGGGTCGAGCTGGGCTACGACGCCCTGGGGCGCCGCGTCGTCAAGCGCTTCGACGGTCGCGTTACCCGGTGGATCTGGGACGGTAACGTGCCGCTGCACGAGTGGGTGGAGAGCGAGGACGCATCGGCGAGGGCAGAGCCTGCCGCTGCCGTGGAGCAGGCCGAGGCGGAGACGACCCAGCCGATCCCCCTGCTGACTTCCAGCCAGTCGCCACGCGGCCCCCCCGTGGAGGCCGGCGACGGCACGGCCGACGCCGACGCTCCCCCACCTCCGTGGCACACCCTCGATCTCGAGCCGGCGCCCGCGGGTCTCGTCACCTGGGTGTTCGACCCCGGTACGCTGGCCCCTGCCGCCAAGCTCGTGGGCGACAGCTGCTACTCGATCGTCACCGACCACCTCGGCGCAGCCGTGCTGATGCTCGACGCCGAGGGCCGGGCCGTATGGGCGGCCTCGTACGGTGCCTACGGAGAGCTCCACAAGCTCGAGGGGGTGGGCGACGACCCGCGCGGTATGTGCCCGTTCCGTTTACCCGGCCAGTACGAGGATGTGGAGACCGGGCTCCACTACAATCGCTTCCGCTACTACGACCCCAGTGTGGGGCAGTACACCAGCCAGGATCCCCTCGGTCCGCTAGGAGGCCTGACGCCCTACGGCTACGTGCGTAACCCGGCGGTGGACTACGACCCATGCGGGCTGACAGCCAAGGAGTTGGGCGATGCAATGGCGCAGGACGGGCGCCCGCTGTCGCCGGGCCAGACGGCCCACCACGTCGTCAAGGAGAACGCGGGGGCCAGCAACCCGCACAGCTACCCCAACCAGTCGCGGCAGTTGCTCGAACGCAACGGTATCGGGGTCAACGACCCGTCCAATGGCGCCCGGCTTTGGGGCTCGCATCCCAATCAACGAGCGCAGCCTGGGCACCCTGGGCGCTCCGCAGCGCGGGCTTCGGGCAACTACCACGGCGGCCGGCACATCCACGGCAAGGCCAATGATAGGCTCATCTACCGCATCCTCCGGGCGGCCGAGAAGCGCGGGGCCGACGTGGGGGCCGTGCTCGAGGACATCGGGCGCCGCATGGAGGACGGCCGCTGGAAGAACACCGCCAACGGAGGCTGCTATTGATGGATGCCGTGCGTCTGCCCCTCGTCACCACGAAGGTCATCCTCGAGGCCAAGGCCCGGCTCGAAGCACAGCTGCGGGACCACCGATCCGAGCACGAGATCCACCCCGAGACCGATGCGCAGGTGTACGCGACCGCGCCGCTGGACAGCCACGTGCCCGCCTGGTTCGCGGTGCACGGGCTGACCGCGGGGCAGCGGCAGCCAGAGCCGGCCGAGGGCTCGACCGTGCACGAGTACGATGCCCAGCAGCAGCTGATCCGGACGATCGAGCCGATCGGCACCAGGGGTGACCAGCAACGACGCTGGTCGGTGTTCCGTCTGCCCGACGATCCGGATCTCTACCACCGCGTGGACAAGGTTCGTCGTGGCCGTGCCCGCCGTGCTCGCTTTGGTCGGTGCTGGGAGATCGGAGGCGGGGTGTGGTGCGATCTGTCGATCGACGGTCACGGGCAGGCGCTTGCCCACTGCTGGCAGGAAGTCGAGGGCGAGGTGACTCGGGTCGACGTGTGGGACACGGGGTGGCCGTTGCCCGAGAGCTTCGACATCGAGCGCGACGCCCAGGGGCAGCCGGCGGCCCGCCGTCTGGAGGCTCCGTCGACGACCGCCACCAGCGAAGCCACCCCGGCCGCGCTGGCCGACGCGATCCTCGAGCAGGCGGAGGCGGCAGTGGGCGACGACGCCGAGTCGGTCTTCGCTCTCACCCTCGTGTTCGAGGAGACGAGCCTGGACCACCTGCCTCCGCAGATCGGTGTGGTCTACGAGCGCAATGTGCAGGCGTACCGAGCCGCCCCCGCGGGCTTCGACGACGACCTCGGCTTCGTGTGGAACCCGCTGCAGGCCGAGGACGCCGAGTTCCCTGTGAGCGCGCCCTACCCCTACGTCGAGCTGCGCGAGCCCGGTGCCGCCGCGCTGGGCCTGGTGAGCACCACCCCCCCCGAGGACGCGGCGCGCGTGGTCGACCTCGCGCGCTCGCTGGCCGGTACCCTCAACGCGGCCCTCGACCACCGCGACTGGTTCTTCATGGTGATCGAGGTCTCCTCGTACGACTGGGGCAAGCACGCCGACCTCGTGCCCGCGTGGGCGCGGCGGAAGCTGCGGAGCCTCGGCCTGCTCGGCTCGTGAACGAGGGCTGGACCAGACCTGGGCGTAGCCTCGTCGAGGAGTGCTTGGAGGTCGCACTTGGGACAGCACCGGGCGTGGGTCCTCTCTCCCGAGCGATGGCTCGGGGTCCATCGTGAGGTCGACGCTGGTCTCATTTTTCGAGTTGCCCCAATTCATCATCCGAGCTCGCCATCGAGTCGTGCCCGCCGTGACGAGCACCCGAGCTCAGAGGTTGTTCGGCCGCACGCTGGTCACGCTGGGCTCGGGCTTCCGGCCATCGCCGTCATTGGCCAGGAAGGCATCGGCATCGGCCAGTTCCTCCTTCGAGGTACTGGCATGGGCCCGCCAGAACTCGCGGGCCTGCTCGACCAGGGCGCGGGCCCGGGTAGGCTCCTGCCCCAGACCGCGGAGCGACAGCGCCAGCGCGAATCGAGTGAATGCAAGATCGGTGGGCGATCCCCCACCCTCCAGCATGCCGCGCAGTGATTGCTCGAGGTGCTCACGGCCGCGGTCGTAGTCCTGAAATTCGACCAGCACCTCGCCCAACGCCGCTTGTGTACGGGTCACCTCGACGTACGACGGGTCGTAGATGCGCCGCAGCATGGCCAGCGCCTCTTCGTACATCTGCACCGCCTCGACCTGCTCGCCCCGAACCTTGAGCACGGAGCCCGTGGACATGAGGGCGCGCGCCGTCCAGAGGTGATCGCCCTTGCTGTGCTCCAGCGAGGCGCGAGCCCTCCGCAAGTACGCGAGGGCCTCGTCGTAGCGCTGGACGTCCTTCAGTTTCGCGCCGAAGTTCAACCACACCGTGGCCAGTCTCGGATCATCGGGGTCCGAGATCTTCTCGCGGATCGCGAGCGACTGTTGATAGTAGTCGACCGCCTCCTCGTAGCGCCCCAGCCGTGACATCGAGTGGCCGAGGCCTTGGAGTGCGACGGCCACTTTGGGATGCTCCGGTCCAAGGCTCGCGCGAAAGATCTCGTACACTCGGCGCCGCATCTCGAGCGCCTTGTCCAGGTTGCCCAGCTTGACCTCGGCGTTGGTCTGGCCCGCCAGCGCGACACCCACACTGGGATGTCGCGGACCATAGTTGTCAGACAAGATCGCCACCGTGCGTTCGTGCTCGCGCGCCGCCTCTTCGTATCGCCCCATCCGGTACAGCGCGACGCCCAGGCTGTTACGGGCCTTAGCGGTCCTCGAGTGATCGGGGCCCTCGAGCTCGGTCAGCAACGCCACCGCCTCGTGCAGCTTGGCCATCGCCTGCTCGAACTGTCTCGCGTCGATGAGCACCGCGCCGGTCGCGGCGAGCAGCTCGGCTTCGGGGCGACGATCGTCGTCGATGCGCGCGAGTAGGGCCTCGCCATGCCGACCCCAGCGCAGGCCATCCTCGGGCCGAGACATCCGATGTCCCACCAGGCCGACCAGGTACGAGGCCGTGAGGACGGCAGTGGTGTCGTTGCCCGAGGCCTCGGCGTGGTGCAATACGTCGACCAGCAACGCCTCCGCCTCTTCGTGCTGGCCACGTTCGACCATCACATACCCCAGCATCGCCCCTAGTCTCTCGACCAGCGGCGAGTATCCTAGCGCCTGGGCCTCGGCGTAGGCTCGGGTGGTCTGCTCGTAAGCCTCGTCGTACAGCCCAGCCTCTACCCAGACCGCGATCCTCATCCCTTGCCCCTGTAGCTCGCGCACCCGCGCGGCCACCTCGGGGTCGTCGGGCAGGGGCATCTGATCGTCGTCCGGCGTCTCTGTGGCGCACTGCTCGAGCGCGGGCAGCCTCTGGGTCAGCGATGCCGCCTCGACCACGAGTTCGGGCTCGCCGCTGCCGAGGACCTGCACCGTGGCCTCCAGTCGCTCGAGTCGGTGACGCAGGCACGCCTGCTGGCGCTCGAACAGCGACGGCTGGGCGCGCTCACTCTCGCAGACCGTGGTGTGGATGTCGGTCCAGCGAGACGCATACTCGCCCAGTCGCTCGTCGACCCGCGCGACCGTGTCGGCCGCGAAGCTCGACTCGGTCTTGCCCAGAGCATCCCGCACCGTCTGCCGCGAGTGCTCGTTCCACACCGTGTCGAGCTGCGCGCGCAGCTGCGGACACACTCCGTCGGGTTCGGGCCGGAACACCGTGGTCAGCACCACCGCGGCCGCCGCGACCGCGGTGAGGATCCATGGCCAGCGGGCGCGCCGCGGCATGGCGGCGGCCTCGAGCTGCTCCAGCAGCGCGTCCATCGAAGGCCAGCGATCGGCCGGCGCGGGGGCCAGCCCCCGGGCGATGACCGAGAACACCGCCTTGGGCACCGCGCCGCCGTTGGGCGTAGGCAGCTGCCCCTGGAGCTTGTCGAGCACGAGCTGATGCATGTCTCCGATCTGGAAGGGGTGCACGCCGTACAGGCCCTCGTACAGGGCCACGCAGAACGCGAACTGATCGGTGGCAGGGCCCACCTCATCACCCATGTGCTGCTCCGGTGCCATGTACGAGGGCGTGCCCATCACCACACCCGGCTCGGTCAGCGTGATCGACAGGCGGTTGGGGGTGGATTTCCCGATTAGCTCCGTCGGGCCCGAGTCCGCGGAGGGGCGGGAGGGCTCACCGTCCCTGGTCGAGGTCGAGGGATCGGCCCCGCGTCGCTCGGTGGGCAGGGCAAGTCCGAAGTCCAGCACCCGCGCCGTACCTTGCTCGTCCACCAGCACGTTGTTCGGCTTGAAGTCTCGGTGTACCAACGCAGCCGCGTGCGCGGCCGCCAGGCCGCGCCCCGCCTGCACGAACATGGCAACAATCTCGGTCCACGGCCGCTGTTGCCCGTGCAGCCACGCCTGCAGGTCCTGGCCGCGGATCTTCTCCATCGCGATGTACAGATCGGCGCCGTGGGTCCCCACGTCATAGACCTCGACCACGTTGGGGTGCGACAGCTGGGCCATGGCCTGGGCCTCGCGGAGCAACCGGTTGCGCCCCTGAGGATCGTCGTGCTGCCCCCGCCACATGAGCTTGATGGCGACTTCGCGATCGAGTGTGGGATCATGGGCCC
>JAHZJA010000283.1 GCA_022601155.1 Deltaproteobacteria bacterium
CGTCGACAGCGGGACCGGAAAGGTATCCGGACTGGTGTCCTCGCGTCCGGGCATCCGGAGGCTCAGGATCTGCTGCAGGTCGTCGCGGTAGCGTGCGTCGAGCTGAACGACGATGTCGTACTCGTCGTCGCGGTCGCGCAGGCTGCTGGCCTTGGTGCCGGCCACCGCGGTTCGGACGGTCGACGCCACCGCCTGGGTGTTGGTTCCCACCCGCTTGGCCGCACCCCGGTCGATGCGGAGGCGGAGCTCGGGCCGACCGACCCGGTAGTTGTCGGACAGGTCGGTGGCTCCGTCGATGCCGGCCAGGTCCCGCCGGATCTGGGCCGCGAGCGCGCCCACCTCGTGGAAGTCGTCGCCCGAGACCTCGACCGCAATCGGAGCGCCCACGGGCGGACCCATGCGCTCCTTTTCCACCGCGATCTCGGCCCCTGGAATCCGACTGACCGCTTGGCGGATACGGTCGACGGTGGCGCTGGTGGGCTCCACCCGCAGTGCTTCCCCAGGCTGGGCTCCGCCCTCGTCCGGGAGGAAGTCGACGGTGATCCGGGCCAGGTTGGGGGCAGGGCGGGCCGCCGTCATGGGATCGCCACCGCCGCTGATCCCGGTCTCGGCGACGAACACGTCGACGTTGACCTCGGCGGCCAGCACCGCCTCGATCTCGCGCACGATGGCGTCGGTGGCATCGATATCGGTGCCGTCCGGTGCACGCACATCGATGGTCGCGCGGTTGGGCTCGGTCTCGGGGAAGAACTCGGTGCCGTGGTTGGCTTGGCTGTAGATGGCGATGGTGACCACCAGCGACGCCAGCCCGAGCGCGGCGGACACATAGCGGTGACGGATCGACCAGCGGAGCATCCGCTGGTACAGGCGCATGGCACCGCCCGGCGTCTGGGTGCCGGGGGCGGGGGCCCGGGGGCTCCGCTTCATCATCGTCGCGGTGGCGACCGGCAGGATGCCGACCGCGACCACCAACGAGCACACCAGCACGATGATGACCGTCTTGGGCATGTAGCCCATGAACTGGCCCATGACGCCGGTCCAGAACACCAGCGGGGCGAACGCGGCGACGGTGGTCGCGGTGGAGGCGGCCACGGCCACCGCAATCTCGCGGGTGCCGTCGATGGCGGCCTCCCGCGCCGACTTGCCCATCTCCAGGTGCCGGTAGATGTTCTCCACCAGCACGATGGCGTTGTCGACGAGCATGCCGAGCGCCAAGATGAGCGAGAACAACACGATCATGTTCAGCGTCATCGAGAACGCCTGGACGATCGTCATCGCCAGTAGCATCGACAACGGAATGGACAGCGCCACGAACAGGCTGTTGCGGACGCCCATGAAGAACACGAGCACCCCGAGCACCAGCAGCAGCGCGGTGACGATGCCGTTCTCCAGGTCGCTGACCATGTTGGCGATCATCTCGGACTGATCACCAAGGGTTCGGAAGGTCACCCCCTCCGGCCAGCGCTCGGCGTGCTCGGCCGTGATGGCCTTGACCGCCTCGGCGACCTCGAGAATGTTGGCGCCGCTGCGCTTGCTGACCGCGATGGAGACGGCCGGCTGCCCGTTCATGCGGGCGTAGCTCTCGCGCTCCGCGAAGCCGTCGACCACCTGGGCCACGTCGCGGATGAACACCGGACGATCGCCGCGGCGTTTGATCGCGACGTGCTCGATCTCGCGGGGGCTGGAGAACTCGCCCGGCACCCTTAGCAGCACGCTAGCGTTGCCCGCGGTGACGTTGCCCCCGGGCACGTTGACGTTCTCTTCGCCGATGGCGGCGATGACGTCGGTCAGCCCGAGCTTGTAGTGGTTGAGGCGGACCGGATCGACCTGGATCTGGATCTCGCGGGTACGGCCGCCGGTGACCTTGGCGTCGAGGACTCCCGACAGCTCGGACAGATCATCTTGGAGCGCCTCGCCGAGATCCTTGAGGTGCTGCTGGTCGATGGGGCCGGCGACGGTGACGATGATGATGGGGAAGTCGCTGAACGAGACCTCCGCGATGGTGGTCTCCTCGACGTCCTCGGGGAGGTCGGGGCGGGCCCGGCTGACCCGGTCCCGAACGCGCTGGATCGCGTCCTCGATCACCACCTCGGGCTCGAACTCGAGGCTGACCAGGCTGATCCCCTCCGCCGAGGTAGAGCTGAGCTTCTTGAGATCCTTGATCCCCGACAGCTCGTCCTCGATGGGGTTGGTGACGAGGGACTCGATGTCCTCGGGCGAGACCCCCACGTAGGGCGTGGTGACCATGACCACGGGGATCTCGACGTCGGGCGAGGCCTCGCGCGGCAGCTCTGCGTAGGTCTGCAGGCCGAAGATGACGATGCACGCGGCCACCAACAGGACGGTGGCACCACGACGGACGAGCCCGGCGATCATGGCGTAGACCTGTCGAACACGGGCCGGCCCTGCTCACAGCAGCGACCCTGGCGAGAGACGATGAGCGGGTCGCCGTCGGCCAGACCGCGCTGGCCCACGACGACGATGTTGGCCCCCACGTCCAGGCCGTCTTCGATCACGACCTGGTCGCGAACGAGGGCCCCGAGGGTGAGCGGACGCCAGCGGGCAACCTCATCCTCGATGATGAACACGCCGTTCTCCTCGCGCTTGGTCACCAAGAAGCTCTGGGGAATGACCAATGCGTCGCGCGCGATGGCCTGCTCGATGTCGACCCGGGCGATCATGCCCGGGAGCAGGGCACGGTCGGCGTTGTCGGCTTCGACCTCGACCGTGAACGCGCGGGTCTCGAGGTCGGCGGCGGGGCCAATGCGCACGATGGTTCCAGTTCGATGACCCGCGTTGCCGTCGGTCTGGATCTGGACCTCGGTGCCCACCTTCAGGGCCACCACGTCGCGATCGGCCACCGACAGGTTGATCTTGATCGGGTCCAGCTGCACGAGCCGGGCGACCGGCGCCCCGGGGGCTGCGACCTCGCCTCGCTCGAGGTCGACCTCGGCGAGCACCCCGTCGAACGGGGCTCGGACCGCGGCTCGACTGGCGGCAAGCTCGGCGATCCGAGTACCGGTGAACGCGAGGTCGAGCCGGTCCCGGGCGGCGTCGCGCTCGGCCGAGGAGATGACGCCCTGCAACTTGTCAGCCCGGGCCAGCTCGCGCTTGGCGGCACGCTGCTCCGCCTTCGCCTGCTTGAGCCGTGCCTTGTGCAGCGAGCTGTCCAC
>JAHZJA010000027.1 GCA_022601155.1 Deltaproteobacteria bacterium
ACTGCGTGAGCTGGTCATCGAGCACCAAGTGCTTCGGCTTCTCCGCACTCCGCGCGGGCTGGATCGTCGCCAGCGATCCCGAGCTGTCCCGCGTCGTCCGGGCCGCGACCGACTACCTTCATGTAGACGAGCCGGTCTCCACATTGGCGTTGGGCGCTCGCGTCTTGCGCGACTCGGCTCGACTGACGGCGTGGGCCCAGCGGGTCGGCGCTGCAGGCCAGGCGGTCGTCCAGCAGTGGATCGATTCCGAGCCGCGGGTGTCGTGGGTCGCGCCCAGTGCAGGACTATCGGGATGCGTTCGGCTCCCCCACCTCATGCAGGACATGCCCTTCGCCGAGCACCTGCGGGAGCGCTACGACACCCAGGTCGTGCCGGGCAGCTTCTTCGAGGCGCCCGGCTTCATCCGCCTGAGCTTTGGCGTTGATCCCGCAGTCCTCGAGACGGCCCTGGCGAACCTCTCGGCCACGCTCGACGACCTCGCCTAGCGCGTCATTGCCGCGCGACGGGCCCAGCGATTGCCTACGGCGGGCAGGCAGCCCGTCACGCATGCTTGCCGCTGAAGGCGCGCCATTGGCGCGGGCGTAGAGCGCCGCTCCTGTGTGGTTTGCACGACAACGCCAGCCCGGCCCAAGCGCTGGACCACGGGCACCGTCACCTCCGCGCCCACCCAACGTGGGCAGGCCGCGCGGGTCCGCAGCCTAGACGTTGAAGCGGAAGTGGATGACGTCGCCGTCAGCGACGACGTACTCCTTGCCCTCGACGCGCAGCAGGCCCTTGGCCTTGACCCCCGCCTCGCTGCCCAGCTCGATGAGGTCCTTCCAGTGCATGACCTCCGCCCGGATGAAGCCGCGCTCGAAATCGGTGTGGATCTTCCCCGCCGCCCCCGGAGCCGTGGTCCCGCTGCGGATGGTCCACGCCCGAACCTCCTTCGGGCCCGCAGTAAAGAAGGTGAGCAATTGGAGGAGCTCGTAGGCCTTGCGGATCAGGCGATGCAGGCCCGGCTCCTCGAGGCCCGCCTCTCCGAGGAACTCGGCGCGGTCGTCCGGCTCCAGCGCGGCGATCTCCGCCTCGATCGAAGCCGAGATCGCGACGACCTCCGCTCCATGCTCGCGCGCCAGCTCGGCCACCGCCGCCACCATCGGTGAATCGAGCGATCCGCCCGCGTCGCCCTCGGCCACGTTGGCCACGAACAACACCGGCTTGGCCGTCAACAGGTTCAGAGGCTCGAGGACGGCCAGATCGTCCTCCGACAGCCCCATCGCCCGGACCGGCATGCCCTGCTCCATCTTCTCGAGGACCAGCTCGGTCACCACCAGCGCCCGCTTCTCCTCCGCGTCACCGCTCTTGGAGTGCTTGCGGGCGCGATCGCGCCGAGCCTCGACCGACTGGATGTCGCGCAGCAGCAGCTCGGTGTCGATGATCTCCACGTCCGACGCCGGGTCGACCTTGCCGTCCACGTGAACCACGTTGTCGTCGACGAAGCAGCGCACCACGTGACAGATCGCGTCCACGCTGCGGATGTGGCTGAGGAACTGGTTGCCCAGCCCCTCGCCCTGGCTCGCCCCCTTGACCAGCCCCGCGATGTCGAGGAACTCCACCGCGGTGGGTACGTTCGACTTGGGCTCGTACAACGCGACCAACGCGTCCTGCCGCGGATCGGGCACGGGCACTACGCCGACATTGGGCTCGATCGTGCAAAACGGGTAGTTGGCCGACTCGGCCCCCGCATCGGACAGGGCATTGAACAGGGTGGACTTCCCGACGTTGGGCAGACCCACGATCCCGACGGACAGTGCCATGGCGCCGCAGGTACCACAGTCGCGACGATCGCGGGAAGGGGGGCAGCACTCATCGGGCCCCCACGGGCCTCACGGCGCCGCGGCGGGGTGCTCTCCCAGCCATGTGTCGATCTCCGCCGCTTGCTCTGCAAACGTGTCGGGCGCCCCGACCATCTGCGTCTGTGCGCGCTCAGCGAGTTCTCGGGCCCGCCCGGGCTCCGTGGGCCACAGCACCTGAGCCAGCAGCAGCTGGGTCTCGGCCAGCTCTGTGGCCTTGGCCCCCGCTTCACGGATCCCGAGCGCCCGCTCGAGCAGAGGCCGGGCGATCTCATCGCGTCCCAGCGCCCGCTCGGCGCGCCCCAGGCTGGTCAGCGGGTGACTGAGGAACGGGTGCGTGGGACCCAAGCTCTCCTCCCACAGCGCGATGGCCCGGCGATGGAATGCGCACGCATCCTCCAGCCGCCCCTGCTTCTCCGCCACCAGGCCCAGGTTGACCAGCGATGACGGGTAGTGGGGATGACTCGACCCGAGGCTGCGCTCGCGCATGGCCAGGGCTCGCTCCACCACCCGCTGCGCCCGATCGAACTCGCCCAGCCGTGTGAGCACCGAGCCGAGATTGTCGAGAATGATCGCCAGGCTGATGTGGTCGGGACCGAACGCCCCCTCGCGGATCTGGAGCGCTTGCTCGAAGCGCTCGCGTGCCTCCACGAAGCGCCCCATCTGCTCGAGCACCCCGCCGATCCCGTTGTGGGCGGTGGCGACCACCGGGTGCTGTGGACCGTAGCTGGCCCCCCACACCGCACGGGCTCGCTCCATCGCGGCGAGCGCTTCCTCGTTGCGGCCGAGCTCACGCAAAGTCCCCCCGATGTTGTTGTACGAGGCGCCCACCGTGGGATGGTCCTCGCCCATCTGCTCGATACGCTGCTCCAGCGCGTTGGTGAACTCCGTCAATGCCAGCTCGTAGTGGCCCTGCACCTGGAAGATCGAGGCTCGGGTCACTCGGATTTCGGCGTCGAGCAGCGGGTCCCACTCCAGCCGGCCCAAGGCCGACTTGGCGTGCCGGGTCCAGATGATCCCCTCCTCGGGCTTGCCCTGGCGGTAGCCCACCACGAACGCCAGCATCGTCGCGCTCTGCACCGCGACGCGGTCGTGCCGCACCTCGACCGCACGCAGCGTCGCGTCGCGCAGGGTGTGCTCCGCTTCGTCGAGCTGCCCGGCGAAGCCCTGGAGCGTCCCCAGTCGGTACAGCGCCTCCACCTCGACCGGCCCGTAGCCCAGCACGGCCGCGCGCTGACTGGCCGCCTCCGCCCGCTCGATCCCCACCGCAAACAGCCCCGCCTTGTACGCGGCCACCGACCGCGCCAGCGTCAGCCGGATCTCGTCGACCTCGGCTTGCTGTGACGGCGGCACCCCTGCCATCACGGCCGCCTCCACCCCGCGCTGCCGACAGCCGTCGACCGACGCCAGGTCGGCCGCGGCCTGTGTGGCCTTGGCCACCACCGTGGCATCGCCCTCGATGAGCAGCTCCACCAGCGCGCCCAGCTCCTCGCGGCGCTCCCGAAGACAGGCCATCTCGAGGTCGGCCGACGCATCGGCCCGCGCGTCGTTCATGGCGGCACAGACCTCGGCGTAGCGAACACTCCACGCTTCGGCCTGGCGATCGAGGCGCTCGCGGGTGCGGGTCCACGCGTCTTGGGCGTAGGGCAGCGCCGTCGCCTCGAAAGCAGCCCGGGCCTGCGCGATGCGGTCCTCGTCCCACACGCCGACCAGGCGCTGCTGGGCCTGTGGGCATGCGCTCGGTGACGACGAAACCAACCCTCCTGCGACCGCAGCCGCAGCTACGGCCCCCACGCCCACGAGCCCCAGCGCCCCGACCCACCGCCGCCGCCGATGAGCCGTCCGCTCGAGTGCATCGAGCATCGCGGTGACGGTGGGCCAGCGCCGCGAGGGCTCGACCTCCATCCCGCGTAGCAACACCCGACGGACCGACGGCGGCACCGTGGTCCCCGCAGGCGGTGCCTTGACCACGCCCGCACACACGGCAGCGCGCAACGACTCGAGCTCGCCGCCCGCGAACGGGACGTCGTCGTAGAGCACCCGGTAGAGCGTCACGCACAGCGAGAACTGATCGGAGCGCGCATCGACGTGCTGACCGCGGTGCTGCTCGGGCGCCATATAGGCCGGGGTCCCCACCACCACTCCGGCCTCGGTCAGGTCGAGGCTGCCCACCATCACCGCCGACGATGCCGCGGCCATGGATCCCGAGACATGCACCGTCTCCTCCTCGGTGATCGCCGGGCGCGAGGAGTCGGAGGGTAGGCTCCGCGGGCGCCCCTCGCCCGATTCCACGACCATCAGCCGCTCTTCGGAGGGGGCCGGGGCCACCGCGGTCGCAATTCCAAAGTCAACCACACGGGCCCGACCATCACGACCGACCAGCACATTGCTCGGCTTGATGTCTCGGTGCACCAACCCCACCGCGTGCGCCGCGGCAACGCCCCGCCCGGCTCGGACGGCGACCTCCACGACCTTGCGCCACTGGCCACGGTGACGGGCAGCCCAGCGCTCCAGCGTCTCACCGTCGACGTACTCCATCGCGATGTACAGCTGCCCTTGGTGCTCGCCGACCTCGTAGACGGTCACCACCGACGGATGCTGCAGCTGGGCCAGGGCCTGCGCCTCCCGCTTCATGCGGATCTCCCCCGAGCGGCTGAGGTCGGGACGGAGCAGCTTGAGCGCGACGCGCCGGTCCAGCTCGCGGTCGTACGCGGCCATCACCACGCCCATCCCGCCAGAGCCCACCTCCTCGAGCAGCACATAGCGACCAAGGCGGGTGCCGACCGTCGGCACTTGCTGGCTGGACCGCGTCGCCACCTGGCCGAGCGAGCCATCCATCACCGTCTCGTCCCCAGGCTTGCTGGGGCCCCCGTGCTCGCTCAAGGCCTTTGCATTCCCCCCAAGCCCAGCATGCCGGGGCCCGTCGTTCCTCTCAAGGACCATCCCGACCCACCCCGGGGCCCAAACCCTGTCCGGCGGCCCAATGGCGGGCGTTCGGAGCGCGGGAATGAATCCAGGTCAAAGCTGGTACGGTCGCCCATGGCCAAGACGACGGCGAAGCTGTTGGGGTTCGCGCTCGCGGGAGCGGGCGCGTACGGACTGTGGACAGCTGGGCAGACGATGCTCGGCGACGACGAGGCGACCGGAACGGAACACGTCGCCAACCAGGTGTGGATCGAGAAGATGCCGCAGAGTCAGCGCGATATGTTCGGGCATCTGGTGCTGCTGGACATGTCTGAGGGCCGTTTCGGCGGCGTGGGCAAGTCGTCGCAGTGGCGACACATGCACGAGTTCTTCCAATGGGGCCTGTCGGGCGATCGCTTATCGGTGTACTTCCCGCAGGACCGCCAAAAGGGCAAGGTGAAGGTTCGCTCGTGGCGGTGCGAGGGCGAGGCGCCAGAGCCGTTCGAGCTGTGCCTCGAGCTGTCCAACGGCCGCCAGTCCACCACCATGTACAGCCGCGACGAGTGGCACATCGACCCCGACGACGCCAGCGACTCGCTCGCGTCCCTGATCGCCCAGCACCCCGAGCTGCGCGGTGTGGTGTCGCAAGTCCAGGTTTCGGCGCCCATCGACGAGGACGAGCGGGACGACTACACCGAGGTCGAGAACATCGGCGCGCGGTTCGGCCAATAGCGACGGGCGGGTTCGGGTACCCTCCCGCGGGTGGGTACCCCTCGCAAGCATGGTGAGCCGCGCGGTTCCTCTCCTCGACAGGAGCTGCTGTACGACCCCGACCTTCCCACGCCCAGCCACGCGGAGCAGGCAAGAACCCTGCTGGCCGGGGCCGAGCGTGGCGTGTTGTCCACCCACGCGGTCGATCTAGACGGGCACCCGTACGGCTCGCTCGTCATCTTTGCCCAGCACGAGGGCGCGCCGATCTTCCTCGTCAGCGAGCTGGCCGAGCACACCCGCAACCTGCGGGGCTCCTCGCGCTGCTCATTGCTGGTCACCGAGAACGGCGACGACAGCCCGCTCGCGCTCGGGCGCGTCACCCTCGTGGGGACCTGCGCGCCAGTCGATCCCGCCGACGCCGCCGCCGTCGGAGCCTCATTTCTCGCGCGGCACCCCGCCGCCGAGTACTACGCCGACTTCGAGGACTTCTGCTACTGGAGGCTCGAGGTCACGGGTATTCGCTACATCGGTGGGTTCGGTCGGATGTCGTGGGTGGAGCCCCCCACCTGGAACGCAGCGCAGGCCGATCCCGTGGCCGCGCACGCCCCCGGGATCATCGCGCACATGAACGACGACCACGCCGATGCGCTGCGCTTGTACTGCGAGGCGTTCAGCAAGGCCGGCAGTGTCTCCGAAGCCACGATGACGGGCGTCGACCGCTATGGCTTCGAGATCTCGGCCCACACCGCCGACGGCCCCCGACCGATCCGTATCGCCTTCGATCACGAGGTCGCCGATGCCAAGGCCGTGCGCGGGCAGATGGTCACGCTGGTCAAGCGCGCCCGACAGCAGCTCGGCCGTAGCTGAGACCCCCACGCTCTCGCCTCGTCGGGGCTATCCCCCGACGGGCGCAAGTCGCACCCACACCACCGAGTCGCTCTCGCTCTCCTGCGAGGAGTCGAGCACCACCGTCACCTGGCCGCCCAGCTCGCGCACGCCCCAGATATCGGTCGTGAAGTCGGCGTCGTCGCGTTGGTCGATCCGAATGCCCTCGCCGTTGACCACGAACAGCGCCCCCAGCGGGTTGCGGTTGTCGGTGTGCCGCGAGTGAATCTGGATCTCGTAGGTGGCCGGCACGACATCTGCGAACGTGAACGTCGCCGTGCCACGGCGCGAGCCGTCGGGGGCGTAGAGGCCGTCGCAGTCGCTGTCGATGTGCTCGTCGGCGTAGGCCGTATACGCATACTCGAACCCGTCGCAGCGCAGCACCCAGTTGTGGCGCATCTGGTAGGCAGCGTCCCAAAAGTCGATCTCGCGAGGGATCGCGTCCTTGGGGGGCGGCCGCGGGGCGGGCTCGCATTCGTCGACCTGCGCCTGCACCTCCAGCCGCACGTCACCGATGCCGTAGTACGTGGCTGGGACCAGGGAGCCCGCGCCGAACTCGACCACGTTGATGCCCGCCTGCAGCGTCCCCGTGACATCGATCGAGCCGTTCGCGTCCTGGTTGTCCCACCCGACATCGGCCGGTAGGTCGTAGCCGCCCGCCCCGTTGACGGACACCACCCCCTCCTCGCCCGGGTGATCGGCATCGTGGCTGACGAAGTGCAGCGTCGCCGTGGTGATGGCAGCGGGCTCGGGCAGCCCCGTGATCGTGAACGCCAGCACCTCCGGCGATCCGGTCGGGACATCGAGCAGAACGATCCCCTGCCCGAAGCTGGTCGACTCGTAGTTGCAGTCTTGGACCGGAGGCAGCGGCGGGCCGTCGCCCGAGTCGGGCTCCGCGTCGTCACCACCGTCCGCGCCCCCGGTGGTTGGAGGTGTGCCCACCGTGCCCACGGAGCCCCCGTCCGTCGACGCACCGCCGAGATCATCACCACTGAGGCCGGGGCCCAGGCCGCTCGGATCGCCTCCGCGCCCGAGATCGGGACCGCACGAAGCCATGCCCAACGCCATCACCCAGGCCCATGGGGCGCGCCCTCCACCAACATTGGACCGCATCGTCGTTCAGGATACGGGCCCAACGATGGCGGCGACCATGCAGCATTCGCTGCAATCGCGGCCGCAATCACCTCGACCGGGGGGCCACGAGTATCCCGGCTCTCGTCTCGAACATCGACAGCCCCGACGACCCCCGTCCGAGCCAAGTCGGACTTTGTGCTCCGCGCTCGTACCCCGGCTGCAATATCGCGCGTTATTTGGTGATCTTCCCCTACGTTTACCTCTAGGATAGCCCCATGCGTTACGGGGGACCAATATGGCTTGCCTTGGGATTGGTGTGGATTTCGGGCTGCTACGACCCACCCGTAAGCTCGGTCGATACGATTTCGCTCGATACCGGCGCCGCCACCTCCGCCGGCCCGGCGAGCACGACGGCGCCGGGCACGACCGCCGACGACGCGACGGACGACGGCGGCAGCCAAGATGACACCAGTGATCCGCCGCCCGACATGGGCAGTCCCGGCGGTGAGCCCTGTGACCTGTGGATGCCCGTGTGCGCCGACGGCTTCGAATGCCGTCCCGTGCCCAATGGCAACGGCGGACACGACGAAGCCACCTGTCAACCAACCGTCGACGAGCCGTTGCTGCCGGGACAGACCTGCCAGCTCATGGGCGACATCGACCCGTGTATCGCAGGCTCGCTGTGCTGGGGCGACGTCTGCGTGCTCATGTGCGACGGCACGCCACGCAACCCCGAGTGCCGCGAGGGTACCGAATGCGTCCAGGTCCAAGAGGGCGGCGTCGTTCACCTGTGCCTGCCCGTGTGCGACCCCGACGATCCTTCGTGTGCCCGCTGCGGCAACGACCTGCTCGAGGCCAACGAGGCCTGCGACGGGCCACAGCTCGGCGGTGCGAGCTGTGCCAGCGAGGGCTTCGATGGCGGCGCTCTGGCGTGCTCCGCCCGGTGCACCCTCGACACCTCCAACTGCGGTCTGTGTGGCGACGGGGTGGCCAACGGCAACGAGCAGTGTGACGACGTCGACCTGGGTGGTCTGACCTGCACTGCGCTCGGCTACGGCGACGGCGAGCTGGGCTGCGCCAGCGACTGCACGCTGGATGAGAGCACCTGCTACACCTGCGGCGACGGCAGCATCGAGGGCCCCGAGAGCTGCGATGGTGCAGCGCTCGGCGGCGAGAGCTGTCAGGGCCTCGGGTTCTTCGACGGCAACCTCAGCTGTGACGCCAGCTGCGAGTTCGACGTCTCCGCCTGCGAGGGTTCGGGCTGTGGCGACGGTGTTCAAGACCCCGGCGAGAGCTGTGACGGCATGAACCTCGCGGGCCAGACCTGCCAAGGCCTGGGCTTCGACGGCGGCAACCTCAGCTGCACCCCCAGCTGCGGCTTCGACACCTCGGGCTGCTTCGTGTGCGGCGATGGCTCCATCGACCCGGGCGAGGGTTGCGACGGGCTCAACCTCGGCGGCGCCAACTGCCTGTCCCAAGGCTTCGACGGCGGCAGCCTGTCCTGCAACGGCAGCTGCCAGTTCGATGTCAGCAGCTGCTTCGCGTGCGGCGACACCAACATCGATCCCGGCGAGCAGTGCGACTCCAACAACCTCGGAAACCAGGCCTGCACCGACTTGGGCTTCGATGGCGGCGCGCTCGCCTGCGACGGCAACTGCATGTACGAGACCGCGGGCTGCTTCACCTGCGGCGACGGCTCGGTCGACCCGGGTGAGTCCTGCGACGGCAACAACCTCGACGGCCAGACCTGTCAGTCCCAAGGCTTCTCCAACGGCGTGCTGTCGTGCAACGCCAACTGCGGCTTCGACACCAGCGCGTGCTGGGCTTGCGGTGACGGGGGCGTCGACATCGACGAGGAGTGCGACGGCAACAACCTCGGCGGGCAGAGCTGCCAGTCTCAGGGCTTCGACGGCGGCTCACTGAGCTGCGACAACCTGTGCATGCTCGACACCGCGGGCTGCTTCGAGTGCGGCGACGGAGGCATCGACCCCGGAGAGACCTGCGACGGCAACAACCTGGGCGGACAGACCTGCCAATCCCTCGGCTTCGACGGCGGCTCGCTGTCGTGCAACGCGGGCTGCGGGTTCGATACCAGCGGCTGCTTCGAGTGTGGCGACGGCAGCGCGAACCCCGGTGAGTCGTGCGACGGCAACGACCTCGGCGGACAGACCTGCCAATCCCTCGGCTTCGACGGCGGCAACGTCTCGTGCAACGGGAACTGCACCTTCAACACCAACGCTTGCTTCGAATGCGGCGACGGCAGCATCGACCCCGGCGAGCAGTGCGACGGCGGGGCCCTGGGCGGTCAGACCTGCGCCAGCCAAGGCTTCGACGGCGGCAACCTCTCCTGTACCGGCAGCTGCAACTTCAACGTCGGCGGCTGCTTCGAATGCGGCGACGGCAGCATCGACCAGGGCGAGTCTTGCGACGGCAACAACCTCGGCGGACAGACCTGCGCCAGCCAGGGCTTCAGCGGCGGCATCCTGTCGTGCGACCCGGGGTGTGGCTTCAACACCAACGGTTGCTTCGCGTGCGGCGATGGCAGCATCGACCCCGGCGAGAGCTGCGACGGCAACACCCTTGGCGGCCAGACCTGCCAGGGCCTCGGCTTCGACGGCGGCAACCTGGCCTGCAACGGCTCCTGTGGGTTCAACACGGCCGGCTGCTTCGCCTGCGGTGATGGCAACCAGGACCCCGGCGAGCAGTGCGACGGCAACGACCTCAATGGTCAGTCCTGTCCTTCCCAGGGCTTCGACGGGGGTACCCTCTCATGCACCGGCAACTGCACGCTCAGCACGAGCGGCTGCTTCGAGTGCGGCGATGGCAACCAAAACCCTGGCGAGCAATGCGACGGCAACGACCTCAACGGACAGTCCTGTGCTTCACAGGGCTTCGACGGGGGTATCCTCTCCTGCAACGGAAGCTGCAGCTTTAACACCAACGGGTGCTTCGAGTGCGGCGACGGCAACCAGGACTTCAGCGAGCAGTGTGACGGCAACGATCTCAACGGCCAGACCTGCGCCTCGCAGGGCTTCGACGGGGGCGTCTTGTCGTGCAACGGGAGCTGCAACTTCAACACCAATGGCTGCTTCGAGTGCGGCGACGGTCAGCTCAACCCGGGCGAGGACTGCGACGGCAACGCGGGGCTCGGCCCCGGCTGCCAGTGCGACGCCAACTGCAACGAGACCTGCGGTCCCGTCTGCGGCAACGGACAGATCGAGCCGGGCGAAGACTGCGAGCCCTTCGGCCCCGTCCCGATCGGCTGTGAGTGCCTGCCCAACTGCAACTTGCTTTGCGAGTGCATCGGCGGAGAGATCTGCCCCTGAGACGGGTCGCCCCTTCTCCACGGAGCATGGCGTGTCGCGGCTGCCCCTAACCCCCACCCTGGCCCTGCTGGGGTGGGCGGCCATGGCCACCGCGTGCTTCGAGGAGAACCCATCGCTCCCGATCGACGAGACCACGAGCACGGCCCCCGGCACCACCGGTCCCGGCCCTGGCACCACCGAGACGCCGGACCCCACCACGGGCCAGCCCCCGGGTACCTCGGGCGGGTCGGGGCTGGACTCCTCGAGCTCGGGATCACCACCACCCGATTGCACCGAGCCCGACGGCAACGTCGACGCCGCGTGCGAGGCGACCACGCCGTACTGCCAGGGCGGCGAGTGCATGGGTTGCGACGCCCTCGGCCCGGCCTTCTGCCCGTCGCTCGGTCCCCGGACGCCCGTGTGCGACCTGGACACGGGCACCTGCAGCGGATGCACCGCGCACGACCAGTGCGGGACCGGGGCGTGCCGCATCCAGACCGGCGAGTGCTTCGACGGCGATCAACGCCTGTGGGTCGCGGCCGACCGAGCCGATTGCGCCCAGGGAGACGGCTCGCAGAACGCACCGGTCTGCACGATCACCGAC
>JAHZJA010000284.1 GCA_022601155.1 Deltaproteobacteria bacterium
TGGCGCAAGGCCGCCCGCCTGCTCGACGGGGACGACGCCAACGGGGCCCGAGCGTTGCGCGTGGACGCACTGCTGGCCGAGTCGTCGCTGCCGGCACTGACCCGCGAGGGACGACAGATGCTGCTCACCTCGGCCCTTCGCCTCGCGCCCGAGGATGAGCGCGTGGCTGCGGCGTTGGTCGAAGCGCGGCAGCATCCCGCCGAAGCCACGCTCGGTGCACCCCGCTGGACCCCGGTGGCCGGGATGGCCTTTGGGCTGTGGGGCTTGGGTGCGATCGGATCGTGGCGGCGTCGACGTTCACGCCGCACTTGAATGATACAGGTCGATCCGACCGATATCATTCAAGTCTTTGCTACTGGGCCCGAGCCGCCGCACCGGGGCGACCGCCACCGACGACCACCTAGCCCGGAGGCTTGGGCAGATTGGACAAGGGATCACGCGGCGGCTTCTTGGGCTGCAGCGTCTTGCCCTTCTTCTTCTTCTTTTTGGTGGTGGTGGTCTTCTTCTTCTTTTTCTTGGTGCCACCCGAGGGCTTGGTACCGCCCGAGGGCTTGGTGCCACCGGTCGACTTGGGCTCGTCGGCCTTCGGGTCTTCCGCCTTGGGCTCGTCGGCCTTCGGATCCTCCGCCTTCGGGTCCTCCGCCTTGGGCTCGTCGGCCTTCGGGTCCTCGGCCTTCGGGTCCTCCGCCGCCGCACCTGCAGCACCGGACGAGCTGGCCCCGGCCGCAGCGGGCTCGCCTCCACTCGATCCGGCGGACTCGGCCGGCACGGCCTCACCTTCGGCGGGTGTTGGCGTGGCCTGGTCGACAGCCGCCACGGCGGCCGCCTCCTCTTGTTGGGCTGCAGCCTCGTTCGACGACGAGCCGAGCATCACCCAGGTGACCGCACCCGCGATGAGCAGGACCGCCACCCCGATGAACAAGTAGGTGGAGGGCCCCGACTTCAGGTTGCTCTCTCGCGCCTCATTGGCGTTCGACAGATCCAGGGTGCTGCCCATGAACGTGTTGGAGCGGCGTCCACCATCGGCGGCGTTGCCCGAGAACTCGAACACCGTGTTGCTCGCTGGCAACAGCTGGTCGGGTCTTCCACCCGCCGCAGCGGGCGGAGCCGGCATGTGCCCGGGCTGCGCATGCCCTTGCGGATGGCCATGCGCGGGCGGAGCGGCCCCCTGGTGAGGCTGGCCCTGGTGCGGCGGGCCACTGCCCAAAGGGCGTGTCTCACGGGGATGGTTGGGTCCGTTCACGGTGTGCTCTCCCTCAGGATGCCGGCAGTGTGCCACGGGCAGGAAGCCCGAGCGAGCTGGACGCCGGCCGCCGCTACGCCATCCACAGGCCCTGGACAGCCGCCGTACGCGCCCACGGCGCGGCATCTGGTAGCGTGCCGGCCATGGGCCGCGGACGTTTCATTGCGCTCGAAGGCATCGACGGCAGCGGCACCACGTCGCAACGAGGTGCGCTGGCGGCGGCCTTGCGGGCACGGGGTCATACCGTGTTGGAAACGTACGAGCCCTCAGACGGATCGATTGGCCAGCTGACCCGCAGCCGGCTCGCCACCGATGCGCGCCCCCTCGACCGGCGCGCCCTCGCGCTGATGTTCGCCGCCGATCGCCTCGACCATGTCGCCAACGAGATCGAGCCTGCACTCGATGCCGGCCAGGTCGTGCTCACCGATCGCTAGCTGGTGTCGTCGTGGGCCTACCAGTCGCTCGACTGCGCGTTGTCGTGGGTCCAACAGATCAACCGCCATGCACCATGGCCAGATCTGACGCTGCTGTTGGACGTGCCGGCCGCTGTGGCCCTCCGCCGCGTGGCCGAGCGAAAAGGTACCCCCGAGATCTACGAGAACCTGCCGATGCAGGAGCGCCTCGCGGAGGCCTACACCGCGTTCGCCCACGATCCCGCGCTCGAGGCCGTCCACCGCATCGACGGGACCCTCGAGCGTGAAGCGATCACACCGCTGCTCATGGAAGCCTGCATCGCGCTTGGCCTGTGAGCGGCGGCCCGGTCCTCGCGCCGCCAGTTTCTTGCCCTGGGCCGTTGTCGTCGCGATGCTGGGTCGCATGCTCGGCCCTCGTCCCCTGCTCCGTCACGCCTTCTTCGCCGGGTTGGCCCTGACCGCGTGCCGTGGTGCGCCCACCGAGGCCCCTGCCCCGGACGCATCCGCTGCGTTCGAGCCCGATGTCGCGCTCGGGCCCGCGCTGGTCTCACCCGATGCCACCGACGACGAGGGCGCAATACCGACGGCCGCCGCCCGGGCTCGACCTCCAGGATCGATCTTCCGTGACGAGGTCGAGCGCGCGACGGGCCCCGGCCCCGCCTATCTGCTGCGCCAGCTCGGCCCCGAGCCCTATCGACACGAGGGGCACTTCGTCGGCTGGGAGATCACGCAGCTGTTTCCCGACGACCCCACCCTGTGCAGCCCCTGCGACCTCGCCGTGGGGGATGTAATCTTGGGGGTCAACGGCTCGCGGCTTCAGACGCCCCAAGCCCTGTCCGATGCGATGCTGTCGGTCCCCAAGTGGACTGAGTTGGCCGTGCAGAGCCTCCGAAACGGACGCCGGCGCTCGGTCACCTACACCATCATCGACGACGCGGGCTGAGACCGACCGGAACGATGGGCCCGCGAAGACCGGTGGGCTTTCGGCCACCGCGGCGGCGCGCTACCATCGCGTAGCCGCATGATCGACTACGAAGTGCTCTGTCATACGATCGAGGACTGGCGCGCAGGTCGCCGGCCGAGCATCGATTTCTCCGCGACCCCCGCCGACGGCCAGCCGCTCGATGGCTACGCCGAGGTCGATCCCGCGGCGATGCACGGCGTCGAGGGCGACCCCGCGCAA